>CAYSKY010000132.1:0-5496 GCA_964431425.1 uncultured Burkholderiales bacterium | reverse complement strand
GCGTAGTGCACGTGCGAGTCGATGAGGCCGGGGATGGCATAAAGGCCGCGCGCGTCGACAATCTCGGCGTCCTTCAAGGTGTCTGCGGCCAGGCCGGCTGCGGGCTCGATGCTGCGGATGCGTTCACCGTCCACCACGATGGCCATGTCGGCTTTCGCTTGTTCACGGCTGCCCGCTGTCGTGGCGCTGATGACGGCGACACCGCGGTAGATCACGCGGCCCGTGGCGCGGCCGGCGCGCTGGTCGACGGTCGCCGCGGCGGGGACCAATGCGGTCTGGGCGCCGGCGGGTTGTGCGTCGACATGGGCGGCCAACAGCGCGGGGATGAGCAGGGCAACGAGGGCGATGAGGCGGGTGCGGGGATTTTTCATGGCGTGTGGTCGGTGGCTTGTGTGGCGTACGCTAACCCGCTGGGCTGCCGGACTCAAGTGCGGGGTGAGCGAACCACGCAAAAATGCCGGAACGCCAGCATTGGCGCGGTTTCTCAGGCAAAAAGCCGCCGGAAGCCGCGCCAGTGCTTGAGTTTCGATGTTCCGAACAGCGCGGAAAGCCGGCCGCGACGGGTGCCGCTAAGGGGCCGGCACCGCCGATACACGCCGGTAGGCGGCGGGCAAGGTATGCACTGCACGATCGCGCAGTGTGACGAACTGCAGGCCACGCGCCAGCAAGGTGGGCAGCGCGTCGCGCAGGGCTTCGGCGCTGTCCGAAGACGGGCGGTTCATGTGGGCGAGGATGATGTCGCCGGGCTGCACGCGCGACAGGCGCGCCACGATCTCGCGGTGCGGCAGCGTGGCGCCGGCATCGGCGTTTACCGAGAAGCCCGCGATGCGGTAGCCCATGGCCTCAATGGCGCGGATGGCGGCCGGGTCATAAACGGCCGCGGCGCCGCGAAACCAGCGTGGCTCGGGCGCGCCATGTGCAGTGATGGCCTTTGCACCGCCTTCGACCTCGGCGCGCACCTGATCCAGGTCCGCTGCTCCACGCAGGCCGTAAATGCGCCGGTCCTGCCCCACCATGGCTGGCTTGTGCGCCGCACCGTGATCCTCGATGGCAAACAATGTCGGGTGGGCTTTCAGTTGCGCCATGCCGGCGGGGTGGCGTTCGATCCACCGGCGGGTCACGAACACCGTGGCAGGTACCCGCAATGCCACCAGCGTGGCCACCAGGTCGGCATCGAAGTCGCCACCACAGGCATCGAGCGTGAGCGCCACGACGCGTTCGCCGTCGCGCACCAGAAGCTTTTGGCGGACTTCGATGGCGCCCGCCTCCAGGGATGCGGCCGGGCCGGCCACCGCCGGCAGCGCAATCAGCATAAGCGAAAACAGGATTGCGGCCGACGCGAGCACCGGCATGAGGCGGGTGGAGGCGCCTGACTTCAGCAAGGTGGCGGGCAGGACATTCATGCCGGATTAACGATCAAGCGCCGATTTGGTTGAATGCCGGCCCGCAAATGCGGGCCGGCCATTACCCTGAACTGCACTCAGGCAGCTTTTTGGCGCAGCGCGATATGGCGCTCGGCCGCCGGGAAGCCGGCCGCGCCGAAGGTGTCCCTGATCAGCTTGTTGGTGTCGAAATACACCTGCCAGTAATGGGCGTTGTTGCAGTAGGGCCGCACGCACAGTACCGGACCGAATTCGCTGAAGGTGAGGATGTGCACGTCCGGTGCCGGGCTGGCCACCACGTTTGTGATGCGCGGCAGCGCCTCGCGCAGCAGGGCGATGGCCTTGTTGTGATCGACGCTGCCATCGAGCTGTGCGACCAGGTCGACGCGGCGGTATTCGTTGACCGAGTAGTTCTTGATGTTGCCGCTCATGATCTTGTTGTTGCCGACCACGGTGCGCACGTTGTCCGGGGTGTTGATGGCCGAACCGAACAGGCCGATCTCCACCACGGTGCCTTCCACGCCGCCACCTTCGATGTAGTCGCCCACCTTGAACGGACGCAGGATCAGGATGAACGCACCCGCCGCGAAATTGGAAAGCAGCCCGGCCCAGGCCGAGCCGATGGCAATACCGATGGCTGCAATCAGCGCGGCGAAGGAGGTGGTTTCGACGCCGAAGTAACCGAGGATGGCCACCACCAGCGCGATGTTGAGCGCCACGGTAACGAAGGAACCGAGGTAACGGATGATGGTGGGCTCGACCTTCTGCCGCTCGAGACCCTTTTGCAGAAGGCTGGTGGCGAAGCCGATCAGCAGGCGGCCGGCGATATAGGCGGCAATGGCGCCCAGCACCTTCAGGCCGAAGGCGATCATGATCGGTTCGGCGGTTTTGTACATCGCTTGAAAATCCATGCTCAGTCCCTTGTGAGTTGTGATGGGTGCCGCCTGTGCGGACGGACGGCGGAAAATTATCAGCGCCATCCCGATCGCGCAAGATGAACATTGGAAAATTCCCGGCCATCCGCCGGCAAATCCGATGCGGCACCCCGGCGCGTCCTACCGGTTCTGCCACCTGCGGGGGCGCTTGTTCACGGAGAAATCATGCGATCGTTCACCCGGCGCCTGCTGGCGCTGTGTTTCAGCTTCACGGCTATGCTGGCGGTGGGGCAGCCCCAGCCAGCCGGCTCGGCGGCATCGCCACCTCCTGCCCGGGTGATGTTGCTGGGCCTGTTTCACTTCGACAATCCCGGCTTGGATGCCGTCAAGTTCACGCCGATCGATGTCATGCAGCCGCCATCGCAGGCCTACCTGAAGGCCTTGGCCGCGCGCATCGCCAAGTTCAAGCCGACCCGGGTGCTGCTGGAATATCCGGCAGCAAAGGACGAAGTGTTCAACCAGCGCTACCACGACTATCGGGACGGCAAATTTGAATTGAAGCTCAACGAGATCTACCAGGTCGGGTTTCGTGTGGCGCAGCTGGCCGGGCTCGATGCCGTGCATGGTTTCGATGAACAGGATTCGCCGTCAGACGGCGTGCTTTGGGAATACCTCGGCAGGGATGCCCCGGAACGCATGCAGCCGGTGGAAGCCCTGATTGCCGAGCTGTCGGCGCGCTTTGGTCGCGAGCATCGCACGATGACGCTGCGGCAACTGCTGGTGAAAAGCAATTCTGCGGAGGAGGACCGGCTCAACAAGAGCTTTTACATCATGCTCAATGATGTCGGTGCGGACCGCCGTAACTTCGTGGGCGCCGATGCCTCGGCACAGTGGTGGCGCCGCAACTTTCGCATGTATGCCAACGTGCAGCGGCATGCCGCGCCGGGTGAACGGGTGCTGGTGATTGCCGGTTCCGGGCACACCGCCATCCTGCGCGACCTGCTGCACGCCGACCGCCAGCGTGTGGAGGAAAAAATCCTGCCCTACCTTTAGTGGGGCGCGGCCTGCCAGGTCAGGACGTTGCGGGATCCACGCGGCCCAGCCAAGAGCGGAGCGCCTTGTTGGCCGCCGCCGGCCGGCCAATGGTGAGGATATGCGCGCTGTCCTTGAGAATCTGCAGTTCCGCGCCAGGAATACCGGCGGCCAGCTCCTCGTGTACCGCAACCGGGGTGATGACGTCATCCTGGCCACACAGAATCAGCGTGGGGCAGGTGATCTGGTGCAGAAAGGGGCGGCTGTCGATGCGGCCCATAATCGCGCGCTGCTGGCGCAGATAGGCGTCCTTCCCCACCCGCAGTCCCATTGCGTATACCGTGGTCACGTTGGAGTGATAGCGCATGCGTGACGGATGCACAAACTTCGGCATGATTTCGTCCACCACGACCTGGAAGTGGGCTTCGGCCTGGACCATGGCGGCCTTGCGGGCCGCACTGGCCTCCGGCGTATCGGGACGCGCGCTGGTGCTGATCAAGGCCAGCGCCTGCACGCGTTCCCGTGCCTGGCGCATGATCTCCAGCGCGATGTAGCCGCCCATTGAAAAACCGGCGAGGGCAAATCGATGGGGCGCGCGTGCCAGCACCGATTTGGCCAGCGCGGCAATGCTGTCAGCCCCGTCGATGTCGGCAACGGTGCAGTTGGCGATATCAGCCAATGCCTTGACCTGCGGTGCGAACACGCGCTTGTCGGTCAGCAGGCCGGGGATGAAGACGAGGTTGATTTTTTCAGCGACGGGCATGGTGCGGCTCTCGGGGCAGAAGTAGGCAGACCTGAGTTTAAAGCGCAGCGGCCGATTGTGTTGGGCGGCGGTCAGCCGGGGTTGCTGGCGATATCCTCAAGGCACTCGCGGCCCTTGGCGGTGATCTCGAAGGCGCCGGCGGTGTTGGCGGCGATGTGTCCCTTGCGGCCGAGAAAGGTTGCCACCGCCGGCTCCAGTGTGGTCGCCGGGTCACTCGCGATGGCGCGCAGCCCCTTGATGCAGTGGTGCATGAACAACGCCTCGCTCCCTTTGTCCGTCAGTGCATAGCCGCCATCACGACGCTGCTGGAGCATCTTGATGCCGCATAGTTTCTTGGCATTGCGCGCCACGCAGGCGCTGGGCTTGGCGCCCTTGGCCAGGCGGTGCACTTCTTCCAGTGCCTCGAATTCGTCGCGGCTCAATGGTTGCGTCATGTAATGTCCCGTCTGCGGCCGTGCCGCAGGATGGCAGCCGGGCCGAGGCAACATGGTACACGGGCACGCCGCACCAACGCCGGGGCGCGCTCAGTCGTGGTGGTCGGAAATGGCCAGCAGGTGCCGATAGATATGGATTTCCAGCAGGCGCCGTCGTTCCGGCGACATCTCCAGGAACTGCACGCCGAGCTCTAGGGACTCGAAGCCGGCATCACTGATGAACTTGTGGGTGCGTTTGACCACCGCCGGGATTTCGAACAACAGTTTTTCGTCGTCGATGGTGAGCCGGAAGGCCACGTGCACGCGGGCTTCGGGCTTGCAGTCCATCAGCGGCAGGTGAATCTGAACACCGTTGAGCCCCAGGTCGCGGATGGTGCAGGGGATGCCCGTGTGGGCGCCATCAAGTGTGAGCGCCGCGATGATGGTGGTCTTGATGCGATGCGAGCCGCGCACGGCCATCGAGCTGACCTTGTCGGGGTAGCTCAGGTGCAGGTACGGAAACGGCTGCATGTAGGTGCGCACGGCATTGGCGTGGAAATCGAACACCCGCTTGCCGTGGAACGCCTTGCAGTGATAGCTGGTGCCGTCCTTGACGAACAGCAGATGGCCGTCCGCCTCAGGGTGCGAGACGATGATGGACTTCTTTTCCAGAAAGCCAATCAGCCGCAGATAGTGGCGGTCCGCGCTGCCATGTTCCAGCGACACCTGAATGGATGCGCCCGGCGCCAGGCCGGTCTCGGCGAAGTTCAGGTGCTGGACCTCGTGATGCTTGTCATGCGCCTTGTGGTGGCCGCCGGTGGCGGCAGAATTGGGCGCCGGTGCCGCCTTGGGTTTTGGTTCGGTGACGAACGGATCGTGGCCGTGTTGTTCGCGGGGCCGGAACAATCCGCCCATGATGAGTTTTTCCAGCTGGCCGGAGGTTTCAATGACGAACCCGGCGCGCAACAGCAGCTGGCGCTTGTCGTTGTAAACCGGCCATGGCAGCGGCGCACCGACGCGAACGTCGGACT
>CAYSKY010000131.1:5699-7854 GCA_964431425.1 uncultured Burkholderiales bacterium | reverse complement strand
CCGCGGTACTGCCCGAAGCGTTCGTAGGGAAATGCCTCGTAACGCAACACCACTTCCTTGCCTCGATTGACGAAGCCGATGGCGCGGGTCGGGACCAGCATCTCAGCCTGCAGCTTGCTGCCCGCGGGAAGAATGGTGGCAAAGGCCGCGTCCACGGCCACCGACTGACCGACACTGACGGCGATATTGGTCACCACGCCGGTGATCGGCGCGCGGATGATGGTTTCGCGCTTGGCGTCTTCCTGCACCAGGCTCTGCTGGAGTTCACTGATCTGCCGGGATACCTTTTCCGCCTCATTGCGTGCCTTGAGCGCAACGGTCGGTTCATCAAGTTTTGCGGCCGCCAGGTCCCTATCCAGCGAGGAACGCTGCCGGCGCAGAGCCTGCAGCTTGAGTTCCTGGTCTGTTGCCTCGTCTTGCTTCTGCCGCGCGACGATATCCGATACAAATTTCTCTGCGGCGAGTTGCTTGTACCGCGTCGCCTGCTCCTTGGCGGACGTCACGCGCTGGCCCTGAAGGCGGATTTCGGTATCAATCTGTTTGATTTCAGTGTCGAGTGCGGAGATGCGTTTCTTCACCTGCTGGAGTTGCTGTTCGGTGATCTCCTTGAGTTGCTCCTGCTCCTTCTCAAGGCTGCCGCGCCGCTGGTTCAGTTCACCTGCGACCACCGCGCTGGTCGATGTCGCCGCAGATGTGGCCTTTTCCAGTGCCAGCCTGACCATCGGCGCACCTTCCTTCACTTCCTGACCTTCCTTGACCAGCAACTCCGCCACCCGGCCGGCATCGGCCACGGTGACCTTGGCCGCACCCACATCGAGTTGCAAAAAACCCTCCACACGCTCGCGCCGCGTGTACTGGCCCCAGACTGCCACGGCAATCATCAGGCCCGCTGCACCGGCAGCCAGCAGGGTCAGCCCCCACATGGGCAGCGGGCGTGCAATCGTCGCTTCGCCGAGAAATTTCTCGCGCTGCGCATCGATGGCTTCCTGACGGAAAAGTTTCTTGCTCATGAGAGGCTGTTCGGGACCGTGGCCGGGCCCCGCGTGTTGCGGGGCTGAGCGATTGTAAAGCAAGAGCCACTCCCGCCGCCGCACCGGTCATATTCCGGTCATGACGCAGCGGTATCGTCTGCGGCGTAGGGCCTCCTCCCCATCGGTCCCGTCATGATTTGGCTGTCGCCGGTGGTTACAACGGCATCGCTTGCGATGCCGTTTTTTTTGGCCGCCGCTGTCACGAATTGATAACCCGGATGAAATACCGCTGACATGGGCGGCCCCTAATCTGGCGGTGTACACAGGCCAATTCAGGAGAACACATGCTGACCCTGCAGACATCCGCCGGCAACACGTCCAGCAGAAAACGCTACACCGTCGCCGTGGCACGCAACGCGCGCGAGGTCGAAGAAGCCCAGCGCCTGCGCTACCAGGTGTTCATGGAGGAGATGGGAGCACGCGCCGGCGCCGCCGGCGGACGCGAACTGGACATTGACGAATACGATGCCGACTGCGACCACCTGATCGTGCGCGACCAGGAGTCGCTGCAGGTTGTTGGCTGCTACCGCATCATGCGGCCGGAAACCGCTGCGCGCCGGGGTGCTTTCTATTCAGACAGCGAATTCGACCTCAGCCGCTTGCATCACCTGCGCAGCCGCACCGCCGAAGTCGGCCGGGCCTGCATCCATCCGGACTTTCGCACCGGCAGCGTCATCATGCTGCTCTGGTCCGGGCTGGCCAGACTGGTGGTCGAAAGCGGATATGAATATGCCATCGGCTGCGCAAGCGTCAATCTGTCTGACGGCCACGCCAACGCCGTGGCGGTCTATCGTGAAACGGCCGCGAAATGCCTTGCACCCTCGGAGTACCGCGTTTTCCCGCGCCATGCCTACCCGATGCGTGAACTGCGCCCGGTCGAGTCGCTGCTGGCGCCAAAGATTCCGCCCCTGCTCAAGGGCTACGTGCGCCTTGGCGCATGGATCGGCGGCGAACCCGCCTGGGACCCCGACTTCAACACAGCCGACCTTTTTGTATTGCTGCCGGTATCGCGCATTTCCGGGACCTACGCGCGCCATTTCTTTGGGCACGAAATGGCTGCCTGATCGCAGGCGTCCGCAGACCAATGAGTTAACGAGTGGTGAGGCCGCCACGCCACACTCGAG
>CAYSKY010000131.1:0-5689 GCA_964431425.1 uncultured Burkholderiales bacterium | reverse complement strand
CGCCCCAATCAATTTTATTTCGGGGGTGGGGCGCCCCCCCCCCCACAGGGGGGGGGGGGGGCCCCCCGCCGGGGCGGACCTACGCCCCCGCAGCGCTCAGCTTCCGACCGTGCTGGCTTCCCGTTCGATCTCCCGGCGCACGTTTTCATACTGCCGGACGGCATTGACGTTGAAAACGGGGTCGGGTGCCGCCTTGACCAGTGAATCAATCTTTGCCCAATCGCTTTCCGTGAGCAGTTCCGCCACGAGCGGGAACAGATCCGCTTCCTCGCGTGCCATGTGGTGCCGGAAGTGGGTGATGTAGTCGCGACCGGGCTGCTCGACCGCCTCGCGGGGCAGGATTCCGCCATTGACGATACTGTCCAGGTCTGCCACCAACTTGGCGCTGCTGACCACGGCGACGTCGTGCTCAGCCATCAACTCGTCCACGAGCTGCCCATATGCCGGCACGCGCTGTTTGACGATTTCAAACGCCTGGTCTTCGCGGGGGTGGTGCAGCAGATCCGGGTAGTGGGTCATGTAGCACATGATGTCCAGCATCAGCGCGTAGTTCGGCGCAAGGCCGCGGTGAAACAGGTTCAACTGCCCTTCAAGCAAGCTGAGCAGCTTGGCGAAATTGGCATGTTCTTCATGCCATGCAGCAACGCGGTTCTTCATATTTCACTCCGCCCGGTCTATTGATCAACGCATCAGGAGCCGGCTCTGGGCCGGATAAGGCAATGATGCGGCGACGGTGGCGCAGAGGCTTGATGCCAGTCAAATCCGGCACATTTTCAGGTACAGATCCTGCCTCACGATTGGACCGGCAGGCGTACTGGAGCGGTTCTTGGCGGCGTTGGCTGTCACAAAGGCGTCATACGCCGCCTTTATGCTTCGGGCCATTCGCACAAATCTTCCCCCAGTCATGGAGTTACACATGTCATTTCGCAAATTGTTTGCTGGTGTCGCCCTGTTTGGCGCGATGTCGGCCAGCGCACTCGCCGTCGATATCACGGGCGCCGGCGCCACCTTTCCCTACCCGATCTACGCCAAATGGGCCGAGGCCTACAAGGCCAAGACCGGTGTGGGTATGAACTACCAGTCCATCGGTTCCGGCGGTGGTATCAAGCAAATCCAGGCCAAGACGGTGGACTTCGGCGCTTCAGACAAGCCTCTGACGCTGGAAGAACTCAATAAATCCGGGCTTATGCAGTTTCCTGCCGTGATCGGCGGCGTCGTGCCCATCGTCAACATTGAAGGGGTTAAACCCGGTGAGTTAAAGCTCACGGGGCCGCTACTGGCTGACATATATCTGGGCAAGGTCAAAAGCTGGAATGACAAAGCCATTGTCGATCTGAATCCCGGCGTCAAGCTGCCCAGCGATTTGATCACCGTGGTTCGCCGTTCGGATGGTTCCGGCACCACGTTCCTGTTCACTGACTATCTTTCCAAGGTCAACCCGGACTGGAAAGCCAAAGTGGGAGCAGATGCATCGGTGGCATGGCCGGCCGGCGTTGGCGGCAAGGGCAATGAGGGTGTATCCGCATATGTGCAGCGTATCAAGGGCTCTATCGGCTACGTGGAATACGCCTATGCCAAGAAGAACAAGATGAGCCACACCCAATTGAAGAACAAGGACGGCCAGTTTGTGCAGCCGGATGACCCGCAGTTCCAGGCAGCAGCCGCATACGCAGACTGGGCGAAGGCACCCGGCTTTTATGAAATCCTCACTGACGAACCGGGCAAGGACAGCTGGCCGATTACCGGCGCTTCCTTCATCTTGATCTACAAGTCGCAAGCCGACGCCGCCAAAGGTGCCGAAGTGTTGCGATTCTTTGAGTGGGCTTTGAAGAATGGGCAAAAGCTGGCATCGGACATGGACTATGTGCCGATTCCGGCACCGGTCATAAAGCTTATTGAAGACGCTTGGCGCAAGGACGTCAAGAACGCCAGCGGCCAGCCCCTCTGGAAATAGCCGTTACCGCAAACGACCAGGCCGTCCGGCAATCTGCGGGCGGCCTCTTAACTTAAACTACCCACTCGGATGACATGAGTTCAATCACCGGCCATGGCGCCATCCGTACCCAGGGAGATATGCACGTGTCGAACGCGGAGCAACACAAGTGGCTGACCGCGAGGCTCGCCCGCCAGAAGTGGCAGGACGCCTGGTTCCGGCGTTCCACGTTGGGTTTCGCGCTACTGGTGCTGGCCATGCTGGGCGCCATCATCGGTTCACTGCTGATAGGCGCCTATCCAGCTTTTGAAAAATTCGGCCTCGGATTTCTGGTCAGCAGTCAATGGAATCCCGTGACCAGTGAATACGGCGCAGCCAACGCAATTTACGGAACCGTCGTCACGTCCTTCATCGCATTGCTGTTTGGCGTGCCGGTCAGTTTCGGGATTGCCATTTTTCTCACCGAGCTGTGCCCCGCCTGGCTCAAGCGCCCGCTGGGCACCGCAGTCGAACTGCTTGCCGGCATCCCCAGCATCATTTATGGCATGTGGGGCCTGTTTGTGTTTGCGCCGGTATTTGGGGACTATGTACAACCGGCGCTGCAGGCGACCCTTGGCAGGCTGCCGATTGTTGGCGCCCTGGTTCAGGGAGCCCCGATGGGGATCGGCATGCTGGCTGCCGGCATCATCCTCGCGGTGATGATCATTCCGTTCATTGCGTCGGTAATGCGCGACGTGTTTGAAGTGGTTCCTCCGGTACTCAAAGAGTCGGCTTACGGGCTCGGCGCGACCACCTGGGAGGTGGTTCGCAATATCGTCCTGCCCTACACCAAGACCGGCGTCATCGGCGGCATCATGCTGGGTCTTGGGCGTGCATTGGGCGAGACCATGGCCGTGACGTTTGTGATCGGCAACGCGCATCGCATCAGTGCGTCCATGTTCGAACCGGGCAACAGCATCGCCTCGACACTCGCCAATGAATTTGCGGAAGCCAGCAAGGATCTACATGTCGCCTCGCTGATCTCGCTGGGGTTGGTGCTCTTCCTGATTACCTTCCTGGTTCTGTCTGCGGCCAAACTCCTCTTGCTGCGACTCGAAAAGCGTGAAGGCACGAAAACATGAGCACCCCGAACAATCCGGTTTATCGTCGGCGCCTTTTCATCAACCGTCTTGCACTGTTGCTGGCCATGGCCGCCATGGCCACCGGCATGATGTTCCTCGCGTGGATTCTGGGCGTGCTGTTTGCACGTGGATTTGGCGGGCTGAGCCTCTCGATTTTCACCCAGATGACCCCGCCGCCCGGCAGTGAAGGCGGCCTGGCCAACGCCATTTTCGGCAGCGTCATGATGGTCGGGTGCGCAACCTTTATCGCCACGCCGATCGGCATTCTCGCCGGCATTTATCTCGCGGAATACGGCAATCGCGGCTGGATCGGTCCGACCACCCGGTTCATCAATGACATCCTGTTATCAGCACCCTCCATCGTTGTCGGCCTGTTCGTGTATACGGTGTACGTTGCGAATGTGCAGCACTTCTCGGGCTGGGCGGGCACGATGGCACTCTCGCTGCTCGCTGTGCCGGTCGTGGTTCGGACCACTGAAAACATGCTGCGCCTGGTTCCCGCAAGTCTGCGCGAAGCGGCCGCCGCACTGGGGGCGCCGCAATGGAAAGTAACCGTGCATGTGGCAATGCGCGCTGTCAGCGGCGGCGTCATGACCGGCATCCTGCTCGCCGTCGCGCGCCTTAGCGGAGAGACCGCACCGCTGCTCTTCACCTCCCTGAACAACCAGTTCTGGTCAACGGACATGAACGCACCGATGGCCAATCTGCCCGTCGTGATCTTTCAGTTCGCCATGAGCCCATTCGAGAACTGGCAGTCGCTGGCCTGGGCCGGCGCGCTGTTGATCACCGTATCCGTGCTCGGCCTCAACATCATCGCGCGCACCGTGTTCGCCAAGAAGCACCAGTAATTCACAGGAATCATCAACATGCCCACGACTCAAGCCAAGCCGGCGGCTCCCGCCAAGATCAGCGTCAGGGACCTGAACTTCTTCTACGGAAGTTTTCAGGGCCTCAAGAACATCAATCTGGACATTGCCGAACGCCATGTCACAGCCTTCATCGGACCCTCCGGTTGCGGCAAGTCAACCCTGCTGCGCACGTTTAACCGCATGTATGACCTGTATCCCGGCCAGCGGGCGGAGGGACAGATCATGTTCAACGGGAAAAACACGCTAGACAAGTCGCAGGATCTGAACCTGCTGCGTGCCAGGGTAGGAATGGTGTTCCAAAAGCCCACGCCGTTTCCCATGTCCATTTACGACAACATCGCTTTCGGCGTGAAGCTGTATGAAAACTTGTCCAAAGCGGAAATGGACGAGCGCGTGGAGTGGGCCCTGAAGAAGGCCGCCCTGTGGGATGAGGTGAAAGACAAGCTTCAGCAGAGCGGCCTGTCTCTGTCAGGCGGCCAGCAGCAACGACTGTGCATCGCCCGCGGCGTCGCGGTGAAGCCGGAAGTGCTGCTGCTCGACGAACCGACTTCAGCACTCGACCCCATCTCAACAGCAAAAGTGGAAGAACTGTTGCACGAGCTGAAAACGGACTACACGATCGCCATCGTTACTCACAATATGCAGCAGGCGGCCAGGGTGTCTGATTTCACGGCCTACATGTATCTCGGCGAAATGATTGAATTCGGCGTCACCGACGAGATCTTCATCAAGCCGAAGCGCAAGGAAACCGAAGATTACATCACCGGCCGATTTGGATGAGTGTGGACACGAGGATGTCCCTGCGGACATCCGAATGCCTCACGAATCTGAGCCGCATGCAGGCGGCGAAGTGGATGAGGCTGGGCACAAATCAAGCACTGCGGCTTGATTTGTGCCTGCCGAATCCGAAGGCCATGCAGGGCCCGAGGTGAATGAGTGTGGACACGAGGATGTCCCTGCGGACATCCTCCGACCTCGCCGAACCTAGCCCGCCGCCACCTTACGAATCACATCCGCAATCCGCACCGCCAGCGCCTTGACCAGCGCACCGTCGCGTCCTTCGACCATTACGCGTATCACCGGCTCCGTGCCTGAGGCCCGCAACAGGACGCGCCCGTCTCCCGCCAGTTCGGCCTCGGCCTGCTGAACAGCCTGTTGCACAGGTGCACTGCCGGCAAAGTCAAACCGCTGCGCGAGCCGCACGTTCTCCAGCACCTGCGGGAACAGCTTGAGTTCCGCCGTGAAATCACCAAGGCTGCGCTCCACGCGTCGCAGTGCGCCCAGGATCAGCAGCGCGGAAATCGTGCCGTCGCCGGTGGAATGTTTTTCCAGGCACAGCAGGTGCCCGGAGTTCTCTCCGCCGCACTCCCACCCGCGTTCCCGGAGCATTTCCAGCACATAACGATCGCCGACCTTGGCCCGCGCAAACGGAATTCCGAGCCGGGTCATTTGCTGTTCAAATGCAAGGTTGGTCATCAGCGTTCCGGCTACCCCGCCGCGGAATACGCCGCGTGCGTGACGGTCCTTGACCATGGCATACAGCAGTTGGTCGCCATCGTAGAGCGTGCCGTCGGCATCGCACATCGCGAGACGGTCGGCGTCGCCGTCCAGCGCGATGCCGAAGTCGGCCCCGTGTTCCTTCACCGCCGCACACATGGCCTGCGGCTGGGTCGCGCCCACACCGTCGTTGATGTTGGTGCCGTTGGGCTGGTTGCCCACGGCGATCACCGTTGCGCCCAGTTCACGAAACACGTGCGGCGCAATGT
>CAYSKY010000130.1:5815-7893 GCA_964431425.1 uncultured Burkholderiales bacterium | reverse complement strand
GGTGGTTCCGGGAGCTCTCCCGCGAAGTGATCACGGAATCCGCCCACCAGCTTGTCCGTGGTATGACCCGACTGGAGCAACGTTTCGAACGCCGCGCGGAGCATCACTAGCTCGGCGCGCTCCGGCACTTGTGAGCTGTCTGTATTGGCAAGCAGGTAGAGTTCGGTCGCATCCTCCAGCCGCGCCTTAAGCTCCGGATCAGTTACCAAGGCGAGTGCGGAGAATAAGGCATAGTCAAGTTTGACCGTGGCGCGGTGGTCCACGTGCAAGGGGCGCACAAAGCGAGGGCCAGGTAATGAACCAGAAAGGCCCATCTGCGCAGAGCCATCTCGTCTCCTGGTAGTAATCGCCATGCCAGACGGATTGCCGGCGATGAACCGCTGGGCAATAACGGTGAACGTGTCCGCGTTGCAGTAACCTATGCGAGCGCCGATCGGCCGAGTACTGACGCAGCAAAATGCCACCTGGCGCGCAATGCGCAATCGATCATGGAGCATGTCGTCAGTGAGCGGAACGGCTGGGTCATCGCCAGGAAAGCGGGCAAGGGTCGCAGTGGGCACAGGGACCGCCGGTACTGTTTCGGGACGAAAAGCCGGTACGCCATAGTTAGCCAACACGGCATCGATATCGGCTAAGGACATGCCGTCCATGGCGGATGGCTGCGCGCCCCTCACATAGGGTACAAGCTCTATTTCACCAAGTGCAACGGAAGCGCTGACGCTGATCCAAGGAAAAAAGAAAAGGGTAGGCATGAGGGTGAAAGGCGGTCGCTGCTACCTGCAGAGCAATGCGTATCACCGTATCACGGTACTACTTCCCGTTGTCAGGTCTTTTGATTAGCGGCGAATTCACCAGAAAGATCGACTGCTGTCGACTCGGCACGATGATGTCGTTCTCGCCGATGGACGCACCTTTCATGCGCGCCGAACCGTCCTCGCTCCGAACAATAATGTCGCCTGTCTTGACGGACAAGTCGAGCGATTCGCGTACTAGGTCTGAGGTGGCGGCCGTGTGGTTCGCGATCGATTGCATGAGCTTACTGAATACGACACCGTCGCGCTCTTCATAGATAAGCCGAGGAAGTACCTCAGAGAGAGTGCCGACGCATCTCTCTTTGAGAATCGTATCGAACTCGTGAGCCTCACCCATAGCCAAGCCGCGCTGGCCCGTTACCTTCTCATCACCACCAGCCTCATAGCCAATTTTGAAAAGCCCGGGATCTAGGCTGTGACCGAAGCTGTTACCCCGCTTCCAGTGCAGCGCCATCATGACGTCACGTGCGCGGAACTTGTTTGACAAGTGGACCAGCCAATACGACCAAGGTGTCTTGCCTAAGGGGCGAATAAAAAATAACGTCATGAACTTAGCGCCACTCGCCTTCCATATCGCATTCGATAGCTGCTCCTGGATCAATGGGCGCCAGTTCGCGTCCTTGGCGTCCTTCTGACAGATGTCCCAGTTGATGTATTGCTCGAGCCCAATCTCACGCATTTTGGCGCGCGACTTCGGCGTATCCGACAGAAACGAAATCAACGAATCGACGTTGAACGTCAAGATGACTTCCGCGCCTTGCACCTTTTCAAATATAGAGCGGACCATCGGAAAAGGCACGTCGTCATAAGCGTACTGGTCTAACAGGAAAAGTGCTCGTGCACCGCCCTTGCGCTCTTGCACCCGCGAAACAATCCGATCGCAGATCTCGTCAAATCGCCCGTTGTGCAGCTGCAGATCCTGGCCGACTCTGGCGGCATGTCCTTCGCCATTTAGGACGTATTTTAAGTACTCGATACTCGATTTTGCCTCATCGACAAAGTGAAATTCGGCCTTCACTGACCGGCGCTTGTCCCGACCAATGTTGATCGCCGCTTCGGCTTCCTTCACGGCTCGCATGAGCAGAAGTGGTGACCCCGGAGCGATGCCTTGGTCCGTCCCATACTGCCCGCCACCGCAGAAGCCATCGATCAGCGTCAGCGTTAGCGCCGGCATTTGCGCATTGGACATGAGAATGGGAATGTACTGGGTGACATAGTCGTACACCAGTTCGTGCTTGACCTGCGAGTGAGGGTCCAGCGTCGGCG
>CAYSKY010000130.1:0-5805 GCA_964431425.1 uncultured Burkholderiales bacterium | reverse complement strand
GCCAACCACCCAATCGTATTTGTCCTTCGTCTTCATTCAGCCGAAGCAGCGCTAACTAACCGTCAACCGGGGCATGTCATCCCACTCACGCCCCTTGAACTGGCGGCCGTTGGCCTTCTTGGAGCGGCGCTTGCCATCTGCACCCCAGCCGCCCCACTGCTTGAAGAAGAAGTGGACGTGTTGCTCCTTACACTGCTTCTGGATCCGCTCGACCCATTCGGGCGACATCAACCGCGCTTTGCGGCCGGATTCACCACCAACGATGACCCAGTGAATGTCGGTTAGGTCTAGCGCGCCGACATCCTCGAGCAAAGGTTCTACTGACAGGAAGCGGATGCGCGCCGGCACTTGGCGCAAGAGATCGATGCGCGGCACGCCATATTTGCGATCCTCCACTGAAACGCCAATCCACGCGTTGTGCGGCACTTTACGATCACGAAAGAAGCTGGCCAGCCGTTCGGCGCGCTTTGTGAGGACTTGGAATGTGTGCCAATGCGCCTTCTCGATGGTGGCAAAGACACGCTCAATGTATTCGTTCGGAACGCCCTGATGGAACAGGTCTGACATTGAGTTCACGAAATACACCGTCGGCCTCTTACGCTTGAGCGGCTCCTCAATGCGGTCCGGCAGCAGGGTTAGCTTGAAGCCGTTCTCGTAGCCGTTGGCATTCATGGCCTTCAGGCGCATGGCCATTTCTTCGGCGTAGCAATGCTTGCAGCCAGGCGAAATCTTGGTGCAACCCACGGTCGGATTCCACGTAGCGTCGGTCCATTCAATCTTACTGATCGTCGTCATAATGGATTCCTTTTACTGGTTTTGCGCGATGCAAACAAGCGCCTTGACATGGTGAACGAACGTTCACCATACTAGCAAAATGAAAGAGGCAATGCCAGACGCCGTCCGTCTTGATCGACTGCGCGACTATTACCAGCGGCATCGCGGAATGCCCACATATGACGGCCTTGCAGTCCTGATGGGTTACCGGTCGAAGGCGGCTGCCTTCAAATTGGCCGCCCGCCTCTGCGCGGCTGGCTTCTTGAACACAGGACCGGGACAACGCATCGTTCCCACTGATCAGTTTCTTGCACGTCCCATCGCCGGCAACATTCGCGCAGGACGTCCCGAGACGCCTGCTGAGACTGCGTTTGAAGCAATATCTTTGGACAGTTTCTTGATCGGCACCCCATCGACCACCGTATTCCTACGAGTGACTGGCGACTCAATGATCGAGTCCGGCATCATGAATGGAGATTTGGCAATTATCGACCGTGGCTTGAAGGCCCAGATCGGCGACATTGTCGTGGCAATGTGGGAAGGCGAGATCACGCTTAAAGAACTAGGTGAGGATGACCGCGGCAACCCAATCTTGATATGTCACCATCCGACGATGCCGCCGTTGTCCCCGCGCGGTACTCTTGAAGTGCTCGGGGTCTACATTGGCCTCGCGCGACGGCATCAACGAAGCAAACAAAAAAGCAAAAAATAGATACATATAAGGGGTTACATATAAGGGGTCAGACACCACTTCCCTGCCCCACTCACCCACGTTCACTGCGCCTTCAACCCCAACCCCACCCACTCATCCAGCCGCTTCAGGTCATGCAATTCGTCTGTTGTCTTTCCCTTGCTCTCCTTGAGCGAGCTTGGCAGTAGTGGAACCGCCTTGACCGCACCCTTCACTTCCACCAGCGCAAAATCCGGGTGCGTCTGCACCGCTTTGACGATGCCCTTTGCATCCACCAGCATGAAACTGGGATAGCCCTGCAGGTCAACCTGGTTGATGAATGGCTGGGCATCCACCAGGCTTTGCCACGCAAACTTGTGTTTGCGGATGTATTTGTCGATGGCCGGCTTGCCGTCAAACGTGATGGCCAGCATCCGCAGGTCTTTTGGCTTGGCCTGATACGAGTTGAGCATCGGTGTCTCCAGGATGCAGGGCAGGCAATCTGCGAAGAAGAAATTGATCAGCGTGGGGCGCCCAAGCAAATCGCCGTTCGTGACCACCTTGCCCTCCGCATCCATCAGCTTGAACGCGGGGAGTGGCTTGCCGATCATTTTGGATTTGGGTGCGGCCGGTTGTTCCGCCGCCTTGGTTGAATTTTTTGCGGCGGGCGGCGCCTGCATCACAAAGGTCGCCGTGACCGGACCGTCCGCAGAGTCTTTGCTTTTATTGAGGGCGAAGCGTTTTCCCGCCTTGGCCTGCCGTGCGAATTCCTCCGGGCTGATGGGCCCGCCTTTTTCGCCTTCGAATTTCAGAATGGCGTTCGGCTCCAGAAAATACCTGGCGCGAATCTGATCCTCTGCATTGCTGCTGGCGAACGCGGGCAGGCAAAGCAGGGCCGTGAAGAGTGCGGAACCGAGGAGGTTTCTGAGTTTGACGGCCATGGTTTGTTCTCCCATTCCTGTTTTGATGAGCCGAGTTTAAGTCAGTGGCCCCTTGTCGGTTCAAACATTCGGGCGCGTTTCAGGTTGTGTCGCGCTTTGATTGACCCATGGCTGCAACTGGCGCGGAACCGGGGGCAGGAACGGCTGGCAAGGACGCGGTGACGGATTAGTCTCCAATCGACTGGAGTCCAGTTTCGATCTGCTGGCTCATCTGCCGCCACATTCCGGATTCATCGTCTTCTGGTTTGTAATGAGAGGTGGCATCGACAATTCGGTCCACGATACGGCCGGCATGCTCAACGTGGCAATGCTCCAGACCGAACTGGATCAGCGTTTTCCGATCCGGCCAGGATTTCGTTTTGGCCAGCTTCAATGCCATCTGGTCGCGGGGCAGGTACACCGTTGTGCAGATCACATCGAACAACGGCGAGAGTCGACAGTCATCGCTGGACGGGTCGGTGTACAGCAGGCCGAAATTTTTCAGGTGTGCATCGCCGTTACGCAGAATCACAGAAAGCACCAGCGACTCAAAGAATTCCCTGAGTGAGGCGTAAGCCAGCTGCGGCGAAGCATTCTTCTCGATGGCCAGGGCGACGTTCTCATACGACCCTTCGTATTTCTGGTCGTTGACCTTGCCCTGGAGCGAGACCATGTCCTCGAATCCAAGGAATTGTCCGGTCGTTTCGTCGATATCGAAGCGCTGAACCGCCAGCCTCTCTTTGTCTTCCGAAAGCCAAAACGGTGGCACGGCTAGCCCGGCCTTCTGTGCAATGCTGAGGCAATGAAATTCATTTTCGGCCAGCCCGGGATAGTCGTCTCCGGCGGTTTTGACAATGAGCCGCTTCCCGCGAAGCGTTGATTTTTCACCGATCGACGGTTTCGACGTTGGCTTGGCGCTTTGTCTGCCATCAAGTGATGCGGAGGACATATCGTCAACTGCATTCAGCACGACTTTCGGCTGCACGCCCGATATTCCTGAGGATGTGATCAGGTATTTGTCGCACAAGTCTTGAAAGAGATTTTGCGATCCTTCCGATTGCAGGATGTCTTTCAGACTTTCCGATCCCAGCGCATCGACGGGCATTTCTTCAGTGGTACTAAGTCGGAGCCGCCCGATGCGATTCCCACCCGCCAGCGCCAGCAACGCCATATCGTCCATGCGCATCGTTTTGGAAAAACGCTCGACGATGCGGTCCTTGAGGAATCCTTCCGGAAGCGAAGTCTGGAATACCGGGAAGATCGGCGACGACTGATAGGACGCCGCGATCACCGGCATCGACAAGGCAATCGCTTTGCGTTGATCTAGCGGAACCACCGCCGCCGGCGCATAGGTGAAGACATGCTGGCTTTCCTTGACGAGCAGCCCCGACAATCCATCTGACGTGCCCACGTAGAGCGCCTTGAGCCTTGGATTGATGTCCTTCGGCTTAAGCGTCGTTACCATAGAGCTCGCTCAATTCATTCAGAGTTGGCCTGCCGCGCGTAGTTGTCTTGATCGTGAGCCCAAGCGCATTCACGGCGCGAAACAGCGTATCGATTCGGGTACCGGGGTCACCACTTTCCAGACGCTGGTAGGTGCGCCGCGGTATGCCCGCCGCGCGAGCAAAGTCCGCCTGCGTCAAGCCTTTGGCGAGCCGGGTGGCTTTGATGTCCTGCAGTATTGGGGGCAACGTATTCATGCGCCAATAATGGCGCACTGACTAATTTATGTCAATAACTGCGCCATATATGGCGCCTGCCTAGAATTCAGGCAAATCGGTAATCGTGGCCGTGCTTCGAATATTCTTCCGCGCCAAAAGATTAAATAGGTTCAGAAAGGCCAGACCGAGCCTGTTCCGCAAACCCTACCCTCCTCAGCCAACCACCAACCCAGTCGACCCCACACAAAATGTTATTCAACCAAATGGTTGACAAACTATTTCGACCGGCATACATTAAACCTTATGGTTGAATATAGAACAACACGACAGCCCCCCCGGCAGCAGGGCGCCGACAGTGGGCTTGATGCCGTCTTCCACGCGCTGGGCGATGCCACCCGTCGGCGCATGCTGCACGCTCTGGCGGATGGCGAGCAGACCGTGAGTCAGCTGGCCGAGCCCTTTGACATGTCTTTGGCGGCGGCCTCCAAGCACATCAAGGCGCTGGAGAGCGCTGGACTGATTGCGCGCGAGGTTCAGGGCCGCACGCACACATGCCGCCTGGCCGCTGGACCGCTGGCCAATGCGCATGAATGGCTGCGCCACTACGAACAATTCTGGAACCTGCGCCTCGACACCCTCGAGCAAATGCTGAGGGAGGATGACCGGCGCAAAGCTTCCTCCCCCACCATGAAGAAACCGACACGAAAAGGAAACCGCAAATGAGTGCTACTGCAACCAAACCAAACTCTGCACGGCTGGCCGAGACATCAAAGGACGATTATGGCGTCTTCACCGAGCCCACCACGCTGGTCATTAAGCGCACGCTGCCCGGCCCCATCGAACGGGTTTGGAAATACGTCACCGACAGCGAGCTGCGTCGCAAATGGCTGGCTGCGGGCGACATGGAAATGAAGGCCGGCAGCACCTTCAAACTGACCTGGCGCAATGACGAGCTCACCAACCCACCGGGCCAGCGCCCGGAAGGTTTCGGTGCGGAACACAGCATGGAAAGCCGCCTGCTGGAATGCGATCCACCGCACCGGCTGGTCTTCACCTGGAACGACGACGGCGATGTCGCCATCGATCTGGCAGAGCAAGGCGACCAGGTCCATCTCACCCTCACGCACCGCCGGCTCACCACGCCCCGGGGCCGCTTCATGGTTGGCGCGGGCTGGCACATGCACCTGAATGTGCTGCGTGCGCGACTCGCCGGCACCGAGCCGGAGACGTTCTGGGATGGGTGGTTGAAGCTGCGCGCCGAATATGAAGCGCGGATCACCGGGTAGCACGCGTGGAATATCAGGGAAGCTGCCACTGCGGCCAGGTGCGCATCGAAGTCGAAGGCACGATAGATGGCGCCACCAGCTGCAACTGTTCCATATGCCGTCGCAAGGGCATGCTGATGTGGTTCGTCCCGAGGGCGCAACTCACACTGCTGGCGCCCGAGGCGAATGCCGCGACCTACACCTTCAACAAGCATGTCATCCGCCACCGCTTCTGCCCCAACTGCGGCATCCATGTGTATGGCGAGGCGCCCGACCCGAAGGGCAACCTGTTTGCGGTCATTCAGCTTTTTCAAAATATCGCCGCCCATCATAAAACGCCCTTCGCCATGCGCCACGGGAATATGCATGGATGTGATGCCCGATAACCATGGGGAATTTGTGTCCTGCACCGCGACGTCAACCCACCGGCACTGATAACGCGCTGTGAGGTTGTGCGTGACGGCAACAAACCGTTCCCCATACATATTATCAATGGCGGGAGCAAGGCCAAGGTT
>CAYSKY010000129.1:4386-7919 GCA_964431425.1 uncultured Burkholderiales bacterium | reverse complement strand
CCGAGCTCGCACAGGCGGAGCAGTCCGACATTGTCGCCATGGCCTATGGCGAATACAGTTCAGGATTCGGCAAGGACTATCTGATTCCAAATCCCTTTGATCCGCGCCTCATCGCCAAGATCGCCCCTGCGGTTGCGAAAGCCGCGATGGACAGCGGGGTGGCCACCAGCCCGATCACCGACTGGCCGGCCTACCTGCAACGCCTGGATCAGTTCGTGTACCACTCGGGCCTGATCATGAAGCCGCTGTTTGCCAAGGCGAAAGCGGCGCCCAAGCGCGTCGTCTACGCCGAAGGCGAGGAAGAACGCATTCTGCGTGCCGTACAAGTGGTGGTGGACGAGAAGCTGGCGCGGCCGATCCTGGTCGGCCGGCCTGCCGTGTTGGCGCAACGCATTGAGAAGTTCGGACTGCGCCTCAAGGCCGGTGAAGACTTTGATGTGGTCAACCCCGAGTACGACGAACGCTATCGTGACTACTGGCAGGAGTACTACCGGCTGGCGCAACGGCGAGGCGTGTCGGAAACCTACGCCAAGATCGAAATGCGCCGCCGCCTGACCCTGATTGGCGCCATGATGATGCACAAGGGGGAAGCGGACGCCATGGTCTGCGGCACGTTCGGCACCCACAGCCTGCATCTTCACTACGTGGACCAGGTCATCGGCCGTCGCCGCGGCGTCAACAACTACTATGCGATGAATGTGCTGATGATGCCGAAGCACACCGTGTTCGTCTGCGATACCTACGTGAACCAGGACCCGACCCCCGACCAGATCGCGGAGATGACACTGCTGGCTGCGGAGGAAATCCGCCGCTTCGGCCTGGTGCCGAAAGTCGCACTGCTTTCCCACTCCAGCTTCGGTACTTCCGACGCCCCCAGCGCATCCAAGATGCGCTATGCGCTGGCGCTGATCAACCAGATGGCGCCGGACCTGGAAATCGAAGGCGAGATGCACGGCGACGCGGCCCTGTCGGAAGAGGTGCGCATGCGCAGCTTCCCGAATTCACGTCTGAAGGGCGACGCGAACCTGCTCATCATGCCGACGCTGGATGCGGCCAACATCTCTTTCAACCTGCTCAAGACAGCGGCGGGCGGCGGCATCACCATCGGTCCGATCCTGCTTGGCAGCGCCAAGCCGGTGCACATCGTGACACCGACGGCCACCGTACGCCGCATCATCAACATGACGGCACTGGCGGTGGTGGACGCCCAGGCCACGCGCAAGTAGGGATCAAACAACCTTTGAGCTGAACATGCCGGATCGCTTCGACCACTTGTACATCGAGCCCGCGGACTTCGATGCCTCGCTCACGTTTTACCGGCAGATTCTGGGCTGGCAGGTCATGTCCGAATGGAAGGACAGCCAGGGCACGCGCGGAGTGCAGCTTTCCGGCGGAGCCATCCGCCTGGTGCTGGCGGAGCATCCCCGGTGCGGCGAACGCGCCTCTGGAACCGGCGCGCACGCTCCGGTTATTCACCTCGATATCCATGACGCGGATGCACGCTTTGCGCGGATCCCGCCGGGCGAGCACATCATCACCGCGCCGGAAAACAATCACTGGGGTACCCGCTGGTTCGTGGTTCGCGACCCGGATGGCAACCGGTTGGCGTTCAATGAAATGCGCCAGCGGGCGCATCGACCATGACGGCCGCCGCGTTCACGCGCCCCCGCCCCCTGCTGGCCGGTCGCAGCATCGGCCTGTTCGCCCCGTCGGGCCTCATCAATGTCGAGCGCCATGAAAAATCGGTCGCACGACTGGAGGAGCTCGGTTTCCGGGTCACGGTGACCGAAGAAGCGCATGAGCAATGGCGCTACTTTGCGGGCACCGACGAGCAGCGCATCGCCAGCTTTCACCGTCTGCTTTCCGACCCCACCGTCGACGCCCTCATGATGATTCGCGGCGGCTACGGCTGGTCCCGGCTGCTTCACTTGGTCAATTGGGAACTGGTGAAGGAAGTGAACAAACCGCTCATCGGCTTCAGCGATTTCACCGCCCTCAGCCTGGGTGCACTCAGCCAGTCCGGCCTCATCACTTACGCCGGTCCAGGTGCCAGCATAGATTTCGGCGGCCGGGACGATGACGACGCAGCACGCGCCGGTCACGCTTACATGGAAGACAATTGCTGGCCTGTGCTGCGCGGTGAACGCTGGCAGACCGGGCCCTTCCCCTGCGAAAACGACTACACCCCGCAAACACTTGAGGGTGTTCTCTGGGGCAGCAATCTGTCGCTACTGGCGCACCTGACAGGCACACGCTATATGCCCGCCATCGACGGCGGCATCCTGTTCATCGAGGAAATCGGCGAGAAGCCCTACGCGGTGGAGCGCATGTTCCTGCAGCTTTATCATGCCGGCATCCTGCAGCGCCAGCGCGCGCTGGTCCTTGGCGATTTCACCGATTGCGAACCGGACCCGGGGCGCTTCGCCTACGCGATCGAGCACGTGGTCGACACCCTGCGAACACTGCTCGACATTCCGGTGCTGACCGGACTGCCGTTCGGGCACGTGGCACGCAAACTCACGTTGCCGTACGGCGCCGGTGCGCGCCTCGAGATCCAGCCCGAGGGCTTTGCCCTTGACTTGAATCTCTAGCGGCCGATCTCAGCCAATCGAAAAGCCGAACAGCACTGCGATTCCCATCAGGGCAAACAGCGCGGCCGCCACCATGCGGATGGCCTTCATCGGTAGTTTGGGCGCGGCCTTTTCCCCCAGAATCACGGCGGGCACATCGGCAATCAGCATGCCCAGCGTGGTACCGGCGACCACCATGGGCAGGCTCGAATACTTGGCCGCCAGTGCCACCGTGGCGAGTTGCGTCTTGTCGCCAATCTCGGCCAGAAAGAACGTCACAAAGGTCAGCGCAAACACGCCATAAGCGGTGTGGCTTTTTGGCTCGTCGTCGAGGGTATCCGGCTTCAAGGCCCATAACGCGATGGCGATGAACGACACACCAAGAATCCAGCGCAGCGTTTCCGGGCTCAGCGCGTCACGGATCAGGCCGCCGACCAAGCCTGCCAGGCCGTGATTGAGCAGGGTGGCAAACAAAATGCCGAGAATAATCGGCACCGGCTTGCGAAAACGTGCGGCCAGCAACAACGCCAGCAACTGGGTCTTGTCGCCGATCTCACCGACCGCGACCACCAGTGTGGAAACAAAGAAAGCATCCATGAAACGTCCTTGACGGGCCGGACGAGAATGACAGTTGACATGCCCTGCCCGTCCGACCCCGAACGACAGCACATGCCAAAAGTCTCGCCAATCCTGTCGGACGGAGGCGCCATGGTGCTGCAGGGCAGCGGACCAAGTGTGTTGACGCCCCCCCTTCGCGTGCGGAAGGAGGCTACTCCCTGATGACGCCCCATTATAACCCCGGGCACCGCCCACCACGGGAGCAATCGCAATCGTGTACATTGCTGCGACCGCCAGCCAACGCCCCGGAGCCCGCATGTCTGCTGACCAGGAAACCCGCACCGTCTATCGTGCCTGCAATTTGTGCGAAGCCATTTGCGGCCTGGAAATCAAGGTGGCCGGTGA
>CAYSKY010000129.1:2977-4376 GCA_964431425.1 uncultured Burkholderiales bacterium | reverse complement strand
CATTTTGTCGATCCGCGGCGACGATGCCGACCCCTTCAGCCGCGGCCACATCTGCCCCAAGGCCGTTGCCCTGAAGGACATTCACGAAGACCCGGACCGTCTTCGCCAGCCCATGAAACGCATCGGCGACCGCTGGCACGAAATCGGCTGGGACGAAGCCATTGCGCTTACCGCAGACCGGCTGGCAGAAATCTCGTCCGCGCATGGGAACAACGCCGTCGGTTTCTATGCGGGGAATCCCTCCGTGCACAACGTTGGCACCCTGCTCAGCATCCCGATGCTATCGCGTGTGCTGAAGTCAAAGAGCGCGTTCTCCGCCACGTCCGTCGATCAGCTTCCCCAGCAATTGGTGTCTTACCTGATGTTCGGCCACCAGTTCCTGATCCCCATCCCGGACATCGACCACACGCAGCACATGCTCATCCTCGGTGCCAATCCCATCGCGTCCAACGGCAGCATGATGACAGTGCCGGATGTGGCGCGGCGCCTGAAAGCCGTGCAGCAACGCGGCGGCAAGATCGTCGTCGTCGACCCGCGGCGTACCGAGACCGCCGACATCGCGGACGAACACCATTTCATTGTTCCCGGCAGCGACGCCGCGCTGCTGATGGCGCTCGTCAACATCATCCGCGTGGAAAACCTGACGCGCATTCGCCACGCCGATCAGCTCAATGGGCTCGACAACGCCCTCGCAGCGATCGCCCACGTCGACGCCGCCTGCGCAGCGGCGGTGACCGGCATCGCCGCCGGCGACATTGTGCGCATGGCCCGCGAGTTTGCCGCGGCGCCGTCCGCCGTCTGTTACGGCCGGATCGGTACCACGCTACAAGCCCATGGCGCACTTTGCCAATGGCTGGTGCAGTTGCTCAATATCATCACCGGCAATCTCGATCAGGTGGGCGGCGCGCTGCCCACCCAGCCCATCGCGCCGATCACCGGTCCCGGTACGCGGCCGGGCCACTTTGCGGCCTGGCGCTCGCGTGTCAGCGGCCTGCCTGAATTTTCCGGTGAGCTGCCATCAGCGGCGCTGGCCGAGGAAATTCTCACGCCGGGCGAAGGGCAGATACGCGGACTGATCACCGTATGCGGAAACCCCGTGCTCTCGACGCCCAACGGACGGCAACTCGACAGCGCGCTGGCCAGCCTGGATTTCATGGTCGCCATCGACATCTATCTCAACGAAACAACCCGCCACGCGCACCTGATCCTGCCGCCCACCTCCAGCCTCAATCACGATCACTATGACTACGTGTTCAATGCCTTCGCTGTGCGCAACGTCACGCGCTTCAACGCCGGCATCTGGCCCCGGCCGGAACAGGAGCGCTACGACTGGGAGATTTTCACCGCGCTGGCCGCGGCACTCGCCCCGAAGCTCAACCGCGAGTTCACACCGGTTCCG
>CAYSKY010000129.1:0-2967 GCA_964431425.1 uncultured Burkholderiales bacterium | reverse complement strand
ATGCTGAAACTGGCCGGTTCGCCGCTGCGCACGAAAGATCTGATGGAAGCGCCTCACGGCATCGACCTGGGACCGTTGGCACCTTCGTTATTCAATCGCCTGGAGACGGCGGACAAACAGGTGGACTGCGCGCCGACTGTCATCATGGCCGACATCGCGCGGCTGAACCGCAAGTTGCTCGGTGGTGCACCGACAGGCGCGCTCAAACTGATCGGCCGCCGCCACGTGCGCAGCAACAATTCCTGGATGCACAATTCGCACCGGCTGGTAAAGGGCAAGGCACGCCACCAGTTGCAGATGCACCCGCAAGACCTCGCGGCACGCAATCTCACCGACGGGCAAATGGTGGAAGTACGGTCGCGTGTGGGCAGCATCACCGTCGCCGTGCAATCGACGGCCGATGTCATGCCGGGAGTGGCCTGCCTGCCGCATGGCTGGGGCCACAATCGCAGCGGTACGCGCCTGGGCCTCGCCACACAGCAGCCCGGTGCCAGTTACAACGACTTGTCCGATGAGCGCGCCATTGATGCCGTTTCCGGCAATGCCGCCATGAATGGCATCGAGATCACGGTCGTTGCCGCCCCCGCCGACGTACTGTCGGAGCGCGCCGCGGAATAGTCCGTGTCAACCGCCACAAAGTTTTCGGCGTTCAGTTGGCTCGGCACCACGGTGCCCCAACCCACCCAGGAGAGACCCCATGAAAAGAATCATGACCGCCGTTGCCCTCGCACTGTTTGCCTGCGGCGCCTATGCTGAAGACAAGGCCCCGACCCCGCAGCAAAGCAAGATGGCCGCCTGTTCGAAGGAGAACAAGGGCCTGAAGGGCGACGAGTTCAAGAAGGCGCAGAAAGAATGCATGTCCAAGGATGCGCCCGCCAAAGCAGCCGCCGCCAGCGACAAGCCGGCGGCAAGCCAGAAGGAAAAAATGGCCAACTGTTCCAAGGAGAACAAGGGTCTCAAGGGTGACGAGTACAAGAAAGCCCAGAAGGAATGCCTGAGCAAATAGCCTGTTCACCGGCACTGCACAAAGGGCGCGCCGCGGTGCGCCCTTTTTTCCTGATGGCGCAGCCCGCGTACCCGATATGGCGGATCCCCCTGGCCCGGGCCGAGAGGGCAATCTGCAATTGCCCATGTTGAAACGCAAGCACTGGCGCGGCTTCCGAGGCCTTTTTGACCTGCAAGCCACGCCAGTGCTTGCGTTTTCAATTTTCTGAATTCGCAGCGAAGGCCAGCAAGTCCCGCAACAATCGCTTTACCTCACGCGATGAACAGCGTGGCAGGACACTCCAGGTAGCCGCGCATGGCCTGCACAAACTGTGCGGCATGCATGCCATCCACCACGCGGTGATCAAACGCCGAGGACAGGTTCATGAGTTTGCGCGGCACCACGGCCGCTCCCTGGAACATCGGGCGTTCCACGATGCGGTTGATGCCGACAATGGCCACTTCCGGGTAATTGATGACCGGGGTGGATGCGATGCCACCCAAGGCACCGAGGCTGGTGATGGTGATGGTGGAACCCGACAGTTCGTCGCGCGTGGCCTTGCCGCTTCTGGCGGCCTCCGCCAGCCGCGCCACTTCCGCAGCCGATGCCCACAGGTCGCAGGTTTCCGCGTGCCGCACCACCGGTACCATCAGCCCCGCATCGGTCTGTGTGGCGATACCGAGGTGCACGGCACCAAAGCGCGTCACCGCATCGGCGCTGTCGTCATAGCGTGCATTGATCTGCGGAAATTCGCGCACCGACAACACCAGCGCACGCATGATGAACGGCAGCAGGGTCAGCTTGCCGCGGCTGGCGCCCCACTGCGCGTTGAGGCGCGCGCGCAGCGCTTCGAGTTCGGTGACGTCCACTTCCTCGACATAGGTGAAATGGGGAATGTGCTGCTTCGATTCGCGCATCTTCTGCGCGATCTTGCGGCGCAGGCCGATGACGGGAATGGTTTCCGAGTCGTCGCGCTGCGCATAGAGGCCGCCGCTGGCCGCTGGCGTGCTGCGCCCCGCATTCGCCGTCAGCGCGGCGTCAAGATCATCCTGCGTGATACGCCCCTCGGGGCCGGAGCCGGCCAGAGTGGCGAGGTTGAGCCCGGCGTCCGACGCACGCTTTCGGACCGCGGGTGACGCCAGCGCTTTCCCGGCAGCGGCGGGTGCTGCGGTGGGCAAAGGCTTCACCGGCTCCACAGGCTTTGCGACGGGTTCTGGAGTTGCGGGCGCCACAATCGCCGCCGGCAATGTCTTCTGCGGCGACCTGGCCTGGCGCTCATTGCCGGCGCCTTCGACCTCGATGCGAATCAGTTCCGCGCCCACGGCCATGACCTGCCCCACGGCGCCCCCGAGCGCGAGCACCTTGCCCGTCGCCGACGAGGGAATCTCCACTGTAGCCTTGTCGGTCATCACATCGGCCAGCGGCTGGTCCTCGGCGACCATGTCACCCACCTTCACATGCCAGCCGGCCAATTCCACCTCGGCAATGCCCTCGCCGATGTCGGGCATCTTGATGATGTGTATGCCCATGGCTCAGCCCCCCAGCACGCGCTGCATGGCGGCGGCGACTCGCGCCGGCACGGGGAAGTAATCCCACTCCTGCGCATGCGGGTACGGTGTGTCCCAACCGGTCACGCGCTCCACTGGCGCTTCAAGGTGATAGAAGCAGTTCTCCTGCACTAGCGCCACCAGTTCGGCACCGAAGCCGCTGGTACGGGTGGCTTCATGTACCACCACGCAGCGGCCGGTTTTCTTCACCGAGTTGACGATGGTGTCCAGGTCCAGCGGCCAGATGCTTCTGAGATCGATGATCTCGGCATCGATGCCGCTTTCGGCGGCGGCCGCCTCGCATACATAGACCATGGTCCCATAGGCAATGACGGTGACATCACTTCCCGGCCGCACGATGGAGGCGGACTCCAGCGGCACCGTGTAGTAGCCCTCGGGCACCTCGCCCTTGGGATGCTTGGACCAGGGCACGAC
>CAYSKY010000128.1:3363-8024 GCA_964431425.1 uncultured Burkholderiales bacterium | reverse complement strand
TACGTGTGGCTGCCCTGGGAAGAAGCGGCGCAGCGCTGTTTTTCCTGGTCCAACCGCGAGGCCATCCTGGCGTTGCCGCATCACGACGCCGCCGGCGCCGGCTGATCCGGGATGACCCCATGACCGAACGCATCACACTGGCTACCTACAACATCCACAAGGGGCTGTCGCCGCTCAACCGCAAGCTGGTGATCCACGAGGTGCGCGAGAAGCTGCATTCACTGGATGCCGACGTGCTGCTGCTGCAGGAGGTGCAGGGCCTGCACGCCGGACGCCGTGAGAAATTCGCCGACTGGCCCGACCTGCCGCAGCACGAGCACATCGCCGAGGGGCGTTATCACGATATCGTTTACGGTCTCAATGCCGACAATTCCCACGGCCACCACGGCAACGCCATCCTGTCGGCCTTCCCGGTGGTGAACTGGACCAATCGAAATGTCTCGCACCACCGCTTCGAACGCCGTGGCCATCTGATGGCGCGGCTGCAGGTGCCCGGCTGGGATGCGCCGGTCACCTGCGTGTGCGTGCATCTGGGGCTGCTGCAACGCAGCCGGGTGATGCAGATCGAGCGCCTTGCGGAAATGCTGGCCGAGTCGGTGCCCGCCCATGAGCCCATCATCGTCGCCGGTGACTTCAACGACTGGCGCGCCAAGAAAAGTGGCATCAGTAAGCGGTTGTTTGAAACCCTTGGATTGTGTGAAGCATTCGAGACGCTGCATGGCAAGCCTGCGCGCACCTTCCCCGCGGTGATGCCCATGCTCACGCTGGACCGCATTTACGTGCGCGGCCTGAAGGTAGAGTCGGCGCAGCGGCTGCATGGCATGGTGGAGGGGGCGCAGTGGCGCGGTCTGTCCGACCACGCGGGGCTGTCGGTCACGCTGTCGCGGGAAACTGCCAGCAAGGGCTGACGATGAAGGGGGTCGACGGCAATCGCATCACCTTGCTCAAGAACGGCGGCGAGTTCTTCCCGGCGCTGGAAACCGCCATCGACGCCGCCACCGGCGATGTCCGCCTGGAGACCTACATCTTTGAGGCGGATGCGATGGGCATTCGCATTGCCGATGCCCTAGCCCGGGCGGCGCGGCGCGGCGTGGCCGTGCGCGTGCTGGTCGACGGCGTCGGCTCGCGCAATACACCTGCGGAATTCTTCGAGCGTCTGCGCGATGCGGGTGCCACTGTGCTGGTGTTCCGGCCGGACCACCGGTTGTTTAACGTCGATCGCAGCCGCCTGCGCAGGGTGCATCGCAAGATTGCCTTGATCGACAACCGCGTCGGCTTCGTGGGTGGCATCAACATCATCGACGACATGAATGCCTCGCTCTCGGACTTCCCGCGCTACGACTACGCAGTGCAGGTGGAGGGGCCCCTGTTGGCGCGCATCTATCCGGCCGTGCATGCGCTGTGGCGCTGGGTGGCCTGGCAGCGGCTGCGCAAGGCGGACGTCGGTGCATTGCCGCCCCATCAGGTGCCGGCACGGGCGGGCGACCACCGCGCGGAGTTTGTGTTGCGCGACAACTTCCGCAACCGCCGCGCCATCGAACGCATGTACCTCAAGGCCATCGGCGAATCACGGCACCACGTGCTGCTGATGAATCCGTATTTCCTGCCCGGGCGCCGGCTGCGGCGGGCGCTGCTGGCGGCACGCGAACGCGGCGTGAAGGTCACCATCCTGCTGCAGGGACGCGCGGACCACCCCATGCTGCAGATGGCCACGCGTGCGCTGTTCGGATTGCTGCTGGGCGCGGGCATCGAGATCTTTGAATACGAGAAAAGCATGCTGCACGGCAAGGTGGCCACCGTCGATGACCGCTGGGCCACGGTGGGTTCCAGCAATCTCGATCCATTCAGCCTGTTTCTGAATCGCGAAGCCAACGTGGAGGTGTATGACGAGGGCTTTGCCCGGCAGGTGCGCGAATCGGTCGAGGCCGAAATGGCCAGCGGCGCGCAGGCGTGCCGCGTCGATCACTGGAAGCAGCGTCCGCTGATGCAGCGGGTGCAGTCGTGGCTGGCCTATGGATTCGCGCGCTGGGTGGCGGGGGTGATCGGTTTTGCCAAGCAGTGGGAGTAGTGCGGGCCAATCCAGAAACCCTAGCACTGGCGCGGCTTCTGGCGCGAAAATAGCTGGAGAGCCGCGCCAATGCTGGTGTTTCGATGTTGGGTGCCGGCGCGGGACGCGCCGCACCACCACATTTCAGAAAGGCTGCACTTGCGCGAGCAGTGCTTCCGAACTGCAGAGTGCGCGAAACTCATCCGCGAGCCGCTCGCTTTCATCCATCGCAAACCGCCAGTAACAGAGCCGCGCATCGAAATCATCGACGTAGCGCTTGAAGTCGTTGCGGTCCGGCAATTTTTTGTGCGGCAGCCGGTCCAAATAAGCGCGTGAAGGCGAGAGCAGGATGACGTTGTCCAGCCAGGCTCCCGAGGCCTTGCGCCAGGGCAGCGCCTTGTCCAGCCAGCCCGGCACGATGCGGTCGGTGAAATGCGGATACAGCACCAGCCCCGGTGTGCGGGCATAGGGCAGGTGCAGGTGGTAGTCGATGATGCCGCCGTCCCAGTAGGTGCCGGCCGGGGCACCGGCGATGGTCGGCACGCCGCGCAGCACCAGCGGGATGGAGCCCGAGGCAATCAGCGCGTTGCCGAAATTCTCCGGCGTGAGCGCGACATGGTGGGTGTGAAACCGATCCCAGGCGCCTTCGAAACTGATGCCCGCGCCGGTACCCGCGCTTGCGTTGCCGCCACCGGTGCCGGCATGAAACCAGGTGCGGTCGAGAAAGTGCCGCAGATGCGGCCGGCCCACGGCATTGGCCAGTGCCGCCAGCGCAAAGCCGGCGTGGGAGCGCCCGCGCGCTTCGTGGCGCAGGATGCCTTTACCGCGCACCACCAGCACGTTCAGCCGGTAGTGCGGATGCGTCAGCAATTGAGCCTCGTGCCCTTTGAACAGCGAGTCGATGAGATCGCGTGCGTAGGCGGTGATGAAATCGGCATCGACCTTGCGCGGGTATTTCTGCTCGCTGTAGGCCTTGGCAAAGGCGCGCAAGGTGTCGCGGGTTTCGACCCCCGTGCGACCCCGGCACACCGCCGCAAAGCGCCAGGCACCGATGGAACTGCCGATGAGATCGACGGGGTGCGTGCGCCCGCCAAATCCGCCGGGCAGCCAGTCGGCAAAGATATGTTCGTCCAGCCGCGCCAGTCCCAGACCCTTGGGGCCGCCGGCCGCTCCCGGCACGATGTCGATGTCCGCCGGTCGCAAGCCGTGTTCGCGGATATGCCGCAGCGCGCGCGGCCCGGCGCGCACGACCAGTGAGGAAAGTGAAGATTGCGGCGGCGTGGTCACGATGATTTTTCCGGGGGATGCGATATTGTCGCGTATTTACCCGCCTAGAATCCCTCTTCCCCCTTTAGCCAACCACCGGTCAACATCATGTCAGCCCTGTTTTCCCCCATCCAGTTGCGCGAACTTTCCATCCGCAATCGCGTATTCGTTTCGCCCATGTGCCAGTACAGCGCTGTCGATGGCGTACCCGACAACTGGCATCTGGTGCATCTGGGCTCGCGCGCGGTGGGCGGGGCGGGACTGGTGATGACCGAGGCGGCCGCCGTGTCGCCGGAGGGGCGCATTTCGCCCGAGGACGCAGGTATCTGGTCGGCCGCGCAAGTCGAGGCCTGGAAACCCATCGCAGCCTTTATCAAGGCGCAGGGCGCGGCAGCGGCCATTCAGCTCGCCCATGCCGGCCGCAAGGCCTCCACGTTTTCACCCTGGCGCGGCGCCGGCAAGGTGGACCTAGCGCAAGGTGGATGGGGCGTACTGGGCCCGAGCGACACCGCTTTTTCGCCCTCGTATCCGGCGCCGCAGGCCATGACGCAAGCGGACATCGACCAAGCGGTGGCAGACTTTGCCAGTGGCGCGGCACGTTCGCTGGAAGCCGGCTTCGACGTGGTGGAAATCCACGCCGCCCACGGCTATTTGCTGCACGAGTTCCTGTCGCCGCATTCCAACCATCGCAGCGACGAGTACGGTGGCTCGCTGGAAAACCGCATGCGCTTTCCGCTGCGTGTGTGCGAGGCGGTGCGTGGCGCCTGGCCGGCACACCTGCCGGTGTTCCTGCGCATTTCGGCCTCCGACTGGAAGGCAGGCGGCTGGGATGTGGCCCAGTCGATCGAACTTTGCAAGCGCGCCAAGGCGCTCGGTATCGACCTCATCGATGTGTCTTCGGGCGGCAATGTGCCGGACCAGCAGATTGTGATCCGCCCCGGCTACCAGGTGCCGTTCGCGCGCGATATCCGTCGTGAGTGCGACATGGCGGTGGGCGCAGTCGGTCTCATCACCGAACCCGTGCAGGCCGAAGAGATCGTTGGTGACGGCAACGCCGACTGCGTGTTTCTTGCGCGCGTGCTGCTGCGCGACCCCTACTGGCCGCGTCATGCGGCGGCGGCGCTGGGCGTATCCTTTGACTGGCCCGACCAGTACAAGCGCGGGGCAGTCGGCCCGTTTGGCAAATAGATCCGGAGCACACCATGATTGACCTGCACTACTGGCCCACCCCGAACGGGCACAAGATCACGATGTTCCTGGAAGAAGCAAAGCTGCCCTACCGGCTGATTGGCGTGAACATCGGCACTGGAGAGCAGTTCAAGCCTGACTTCCTCAAGATTGCACCCAA
>CAYSKY010000128.1:0-3353 GCA_964431425.1 uncultured Burkholderiales bacterium | reverse complement strand
CCGGCAGATGGCGGCAAGGCCATCAGTGTGTTCGAGTCCGGGGCCATCCTGCTCTATCTCGCCGGCAAGACCGGCAAGTTCATCCCGAAAGATCTGCGCGGGCAGGTGGAAGTGCTGGAGTGGGTGATGTGGCAGATGGGTGGCCTTGGCCCCATGGCGGGGCAGAACCATCACTTTGCCAACTACGCACCCGAGAAACTGCCCTACGCCATCGACCGGTATGTGAAAGAAACCTCGCGGCTCTACGGCGTGCTGAACAAGCGGCTGGAAGGGCGGCAGTTCATCCTCGGCCGGCAGTACACCATTGCCGACATGGCCGCGTACCCGTGGATCATTCCCGAGCGACAGGGGCAGAACATGGCCGACTTTCCGAACCTCGCGCGCTGGCATGCTGCCATTCGCGCCCGGCCCGCCACCGTTCGTGCCTACGCGCGGGCAAAGGAAGTGCGCCCGGAAACGCCGGTGGCGATGACGGACGCCGAAAAGAAAGTCCTGTTCGGGCAGGACAAGTCGGTGGTGAAGTAGGCGCCGCGGATGACAAAGATTCCAGCGGGCTTGCGCGAGCTGATGTCGACCTTTCCGCACGCCGGACGCGTGGCGTGGATCGGTGTGCGTCCGGCCACGCGCATGCCGATGCAGGTGCTGCACAGCGTGGACGCCATCCAAGGACGCGGCCTCGCGGGGGACCGCACGGCCGAAAAGTCGCGGCCCGGCAACGCGCGGCAGGTTACGCTGATCCAGGCCGAGCACCTGGCAGCGGTGGCGCAATTGCTGCAGCGCGCGGACATTGCCCCGGCGCTCACCCGACGCAATATCGTGGTGTCGGGCATCAACCTGCTGTCGCTCAAAGGCCACCGTTTTCGCATGGGTGATGCGTTGCTGGAAGTGACCGGTGAGTGTCACCCCTGCTCGCTGATGGAATCATTGCTGGGCCCCGGCGGCTACAACGCCATGCGCGGCCATGGCGGCATCAATGCACGCGTGCTGGAAAGCGGCCGGGTGACGCTGGGCGCGGACGTGGTGGCCCTCCCGGAAGCGCTTGAACAAACCGCATGACGCGGGACGAACTGCGGCGGCTTGCCGCAATGCACACGCTGGGCGAGCCGACCGATATGGTCGGCGCATTTCAACGGCTGGGCTATGTGCAGGCCGATCCGATCCGCGCGCCTGCGCGGGCACAGGACCTGATCCTGCGGCACCGGGTGCACGACTACCGGATTGACGACCTGGAGCGACACTACGCCACCCTGCCGCTGATCGAGGACGTGATCTACAACTACGGATTCTTCCACCGCGACACGCGCAGCCTGCTGCACCCGCGTATCCGTTCGCCGCGTGGCCAGGCTTTCATGGACAGTCATCCCGCCTTGCGCCGCAAGGTGCTGCGTTACTTCAACGATTTTGACGAAGCACACCCGCGCGACATCGAGGCCTGGTGCGGCGCCGGTGTGCGCGGCAACGGCTGGGGCGGCACCTCGTCCGCCACGACGTTAATGCTCGAAGCGCTGCACGTCGAGGGCACCCTGCACGTTTGCCGTCGCGACAGCGGCATAAAGGTGTATTCGTTGGCAGAGAAAGTGGCGCCCCGCAGAAAGCCGGCCGAGCGCGCCGATGCGTTGATCATGTTGATGGCGAACCTGTATGCGCCGATGCCGCAAAAGAGCCTGCTGCCGCTGGTGCGCGGCATGGGGCGGTATCGCACCGGCACGGACTATCCGGCGCGCTACGAGGGCCTCATCCGCCGCGGACTACTGCATCGCGAGACGGTGGACGGCATGATCTATGTCTGGCCGGCGGGCATAAATGTTGAGCGCGACATTGCCGAAGAGGTCCGCCTGCTGGCGCCGTTCGATCCGGTGGTGTGGGATCGAACGCGCTTCGAACACCTGTGGGGCTGGGAGTATCGCTTTGAGGCCTACACGCCGGCAGCGGCACGGCGGATGGGCTACTACGCACTGCCCCTGCTGTGGCGCGATCAGGTCATCGGCTGGGCCAACGCCACGGTTGCTGGCGGGCGGTTGAAGCTGGAAACGGGCTTTGCCGCGCGCAGACCGGCGGGGGCGGAAGGGGCTCGATTTCGCGAGGCGCTGGAGCAGGAACGCGCACGCTTCGCGCAGTTCCTGGGCGTTCGCCCGCGCTGAGTTCCCGCAGCTACTTCTTCTCCGCCTTCGGGTCCTGGGTGTCTTTTTCCAGCAGCTTGTTGATGCTGGCGACAAACTCGTTGTATTCGGCCACCGCGGCATTGCCGGCATCGATGTATGTCTGGGCCAGGGCACGCTGGTCGGAAGTGAATTTCTGCAGGCAATCCTTGTAGCTCACCATGTCGGCGTTGAATTCCTTGAACACCCGTTCCGGGGCCAGGCGGCCGGGGTACTCGGGCTGCTTGCAGCCATGTTTGGCGGAGGTTGCCGGTGCGGATGGTGTGGCGGTGGCCGGCTTCGCGGCGGTGCCTGACTGCGCCAGCGCCAGCGGCGCAAAGACGGTAAACAGGGCTGCGAAAATGAATCGTGTCATGGTCATGTCCCGAACGGAGTGGTCACTGCTGCATGGAACCCGGCGGCGCGGTGCCGCACAGCTACCGAAATCAGCCGACGGCTTTTTGCGGGCTTTGCGCGGCATCGCGCGCCAGCCACTCGCGTACAGACCGCACAATGCCTTCGCGGTTCAGTCCGCAGTCGGCCAGTAGTACGCCCGGGTCGCCGTGTTCGACGAACTTGTCGGGCAGGCCGAGGTAAAGCAGCGGCACGCTGATGCCCTGCGCCGCCAGCGATTCACCAACGGCCGAACCGGCGCCGCCCATGATGGCGTTTTCTTCCACGGTCACCAGGTAATCGTGGGTCTCGGCCAGCCGGCGGACGAGATCAGCGTCGATGGGTTTCACGAAGCGCATGTTGGCCACGGTGGCGTTGAGGTCCTCACCGGCATCGGTGGCCGGCTTCACCATTGAGCCGAATGCCAGGATGGCCACGCGCGCCTTGCGCACGCTGGATTCAAAGCCGCGTGTTTCACGCACCACCACACCGCGACCGATGGGCAGCGCCGTCATTTCTTTTTCGATTGCCACACCGGGGCCTGTGCCGCGCGGATAGCGGATGGCGCTGGGGGTATTGAGCGTAAAGCCGGTGTAGAGCATCTGCCGGCATTCGTTTTCGTCGGAGGCCGCCATTACCGTCATGTTGGGGATGCAGCGCATGAACGAGAGGTCGTAGGCACCGTGATGCGTGGGGCCATCGGCACCAACCAGTCCGCCGCGGTCGAGCGCAAATATCACCGGCAGGTTTTGCAGCGCCACATCGTGGATCAGCTGGTCGTAACCGCGCTGCAGGAACGTCGAATAGATGGCCACCACCGGT
>CAYSKY010000127.1:0-8027 GCA_964431425.1 uncultured Burkholderiales bacterium | reverse complement strand
GGCGTTCTTGGGCGGTATCGCCGGCTCGATGTACCGCCAGTTCGCCTTGACGGTGGCGATCTCGGTGGTGATCTCGGGCTTCATGGCGCTCACGCTCACCCCGGCGCTGTGCGCGTTGCTGCTCAAGAGCGGCGATCATGATTCCAAATTTTTCCGGCCGTTCAACCGCGGCTTTGCCTGGCTGACCGAACGCTTCCTCGGCTCGGTCGCATTCACGCTACGACGGCGCATGCTGGCCATCATTGCCTTCCTTGGCGTCATTGCGGTGTCGGTGCTGCTGTTCCTGCGCCTGCCCGGCAGCTTTGTGCCGCCCGAGGATCAGGGCTACCTGTTCGGTTCCGCCCAGCTGCCTGACGGCGCCACGCTGGAACGCACCATGGCCACCACTGCGCAACTGCAAAAACTGCTGGCCGAAATTCCAGCCATCGAGAACGTGCTGGTAACCAGCGGCTTCGACCTCATCGGCGGCGGCAACAAAACCAACGCGGCCACACTGTTCATTCCGCTCAAGCGCTGGGAGCAGCGCGACCAGACAGCGCAGCAGGTATTGGCGGAGGTGATGAAAAAAGGCGCCACCCTGCGCGACGGCATGGCGCTGGCCTTCAACCCTCCCACCATTCGCGGCATTGGCCAGGCCGGCGGCTTCGAGGTCTATGTGCAGAGCCGCGTCGATGCCGATCCGCGACGTCTGTCTGATGTCACACAGGGCCTGATGGCGGAACTCGCCAAACACCCGGCGCTTACCAACATCAACACCTTCTACCGGCCGAACACACCGCAGCTCAAGGTGGAGGTGGATCGCGAGAAGGCCATTTCACTGGGCGTGCCGGTGTCCGATGTATTCGATGCCCTGCAGGCCACCATGGGCACGCTGTATGTGAACGACTTCAACAAGTTCGGCCGCACCTACCGCGTGAACATGCAGGCCGACGGCAAGTACCGCGCCAAGCCCGAGGACCTGGGCAATGTGTTCGTGCGCTCGGGCGCCAGCGGCGAAATGATTCCGCTGAAAGCGTTGCTGACAGTCCGCGACCGCATCGGACCGGAGCAGCTTGAACGCTACAACGGGTTTCTTGCCGCCAAGGTGCTGGGCGGCGGCAAGCCCGGTGTGAGTTCGGGCGATGCCATCCGCGCCGTCGAGCAGGTGGCCACGGGCTACCTGCCCGAGGGTTACACCATTGCCTGGACCGGCCAGGCCTTCCAAGAAAAACGCGCCAGCAATGCCTCGTACTTTGCGTTCGGCTTCGCCATCGTGATGGTGTTCCTGATTCTGGCGGCGCTGTACGAGCGCTGGCTGCTGCCGACCTCGGTGCTGCTGTCGGTACCGTTCGCGGTGCTGGGTGCGCTGGGCTTTGTGTCGCTGCGCGGCATGGAGAACGACATCTACTTCCAGATCGGCCTGGTGGTGCTGATCGGGTTGGCGGCCAAGAATGCCATTCTCATTGTCGAGTTTGCGCAGCAGGGTTATCTGGATGGCATGAGCGCGGTGGATGCCGCCATGCAGGCGGCACGATTGCGCTTCCGTCCCATCATCATGACCTCGCTGGCCTTCGTGCTGGGTGTGGTGCCGCTGGTGTTTTCCAGCGGCGCGGGTGCCAGCGCCCGCCGTTCGATGGGCACCGGTGTGTTCGGCGGCATGATCATCGCCACCTTCGTTGCCACCATTTTCATTCCGCTGTTTTTTGTGATGACCAGCCGATCGCGCCACAAACCGGGCTCACCGATGGAGCAGGCAGCTGCGGCTGCACCGGCCGGCGTGCAGGATCGATGAACATGAAAACGACACGCCTGCTCTCACCCGCCCTGTTGCTGCCCGCCCTGCTTGCCGGCTGCGCGCTGGGCCCTGATTACCAGCGTCCCAACCTGGTGATGCCCGCCACCTATCGCGAAGAAGCGGCCCTGCCCGGGCAGGACGTGCCTGCCGAATGGTGGACGCTGTACAACGACGCCACGCTGAACAAGCTTGTGGCCGACGTGCTCAAAAACACCGCGGACACGCGCATCGCCGCGGCGCAGGTCGAAGAGGCCGAGGCGGTGTTGCGGCAGGCCAATGCCAGCCTGTTCCCGCAGTTCGATGCCGGCGGTGGCGCCACGCGTTCACGCGTGAGCACCGACACCGCGCTGCCGAACGTGGCGCCACTGGTACGCGACGAGCGCCGCGTGTCGGTGTCCACCGCGTTCGAGCTCGACTTCTGGGGCAAGCTGCGACGCGGCTCGGAGGCGGCGCGTGCGCAGGCACTGGCCACCACCTACGGGGGCGACGTGGTGCGACTCACCGTGGCGGGCACGACCGTGCAGGGCTATCTGCAGCTGCGTTCGCTGGATGCGCAGATCGCCGCCGTGCGCAGCAGCCTCAAGTCCCGTACCGAGGCCCTGGACGTGGTGAAGAGCCGTCGCGATGCGGGCCTCGCGTCAGACCTCGACTACAACCAGGCGATCGGCGCCCGCGCGGATGCGGCCGCGCAGCTGATCGAATTGCAACGCCAGCGGCTGGTCGCAGAAAACCTGTTGCGTGCGCTGTCGGCCAATGGCGATTTGCGGTTCACCGAAGGGGATTTGCGCAACCTGCCGCTGCCGCCGCTGCCACCACCCGGGCTGCCGTCGGCACTGCTGGACCGCCGGCCCGATGTGCGCGCGGCAGAACAAACGCTGGTGGCGGCCAACGCGCAGATCGGCGTGGCCAAGGCGGCGCTGTTCCCCGCCATCTCGCTGACCGGTTCCTACGGCGGCCAGAGCGCCGCACTGGACACACTGCTCGACAGCGGCGCGCGCATCTGGTCCGGCGGCTTCGGGCTGACGCTGCCGATATTCGATGCCGGGCGCAACCTGGCGCGCGTGGACCAGGCCTCCTCACGCCAGCAGCAGGCGCTGTTCGGCTACCAGAAAGCGATCGCGGTGGCGTTTCGCGAAGTGGCTGACGCGATCGGCAACGTGCGCCAGTCCACGCTTGCCGAAACCGATCTCAAGGCCCGGCTCGATGCCGCCCGCCAGTCACAGGAACTGGCGCAGGCGCGTTACGAGGCCGGCTATGCCGCGTACCTGGAAGTGCTGGACGCGCAACGCACCGCGAACGACGCCGAGCTCGCCTGGATCCGCAACCGGCAATCGCAGCTGGGGTACTCGGTGGACTTCATGAAAGCGCTGGGCGGCGGCTGGAACCCGGCGACCGCAGGGCGCAACTGAGATGGCCGCATCCACCACCAACCCCGCCACCACCCGGCGCGCCACCCGCACGCCATCAACCGGCACCCGCGGCGAGCAGCTGGAGAACCGCTGCCAGAAGTTTGTCGAGGTGGCCGAGCAACTGTTCCTCGCGCACGGGTTTGCCGGCACCAGTGTCAACGAAGTCGTGAAGCTGGCCGGCGGTTCGCTGGCCACCCTGTACGCGCAGTACGGCAACAAGGAGGAACTGTTCGAGGCCGTCATGCAGCGCCGCGCCTCCGCGCTGTTCACCGACATCATCGGTGCGCTGGAACAGCGCCGCCCGCAATGGCCCGATGTGCGCGACGAGTTACTGAGCCTGGCCGGCACCATTCATTCGCAGATTCTGTCGGCGGGTTCGCTCGCCATGTTCCGGCTGGCCGTCAACGAAGGCCCCAAGTTTCCGACGGTGCGCCACGCGGTGCTCAACAGCGGGCTCGACCAATTTCTCAAGCGGCTCGCCGAGTATTTCGTTGGCCTGTCCCGCGACCGCCTGCATATCGACGACCCGGCCACCGCCGCCGAAGAATTCCTCAGCCTGGTGCAGGGTCAGCAACGGCTCATCGCAGCCTGCGGCGACGCCGCGCGCCTCACCCGCCCGGTGCGGGAAAAGCACGTGCAGCGCGCGGTGGACGTGTTCCTGTGTGTGTATCCGCCGAAGTCACCGGCGAATCAGCCGGCGGGCAGGCGGAAGTAACAAAGTCCAGCATTGGCGCGGCTCTCCGGCCACTTTAGCCCGGGAAGCCTCGCCAATAATCGACTTTGGCCTTTCAATACAGGCTTCAGTCGGTCTCCGGCAGTTCGTCCCCTTCGACGGCCGACACCAGGTCAGTGGACCGCGCGGGCTGGACGACGATGGCGTCAAAGCCCGCATCGACGATGGACTGCCGCTGGTGCGGCAGCGCGAAGGCCGTATAGGCCACCAGGCGCGGGCATTTGGTCTTGTAGCGCTCACGCAGCTGGCGCGCCAGTTCCTTGCCGCTCATGCCGGGCATGGAGATATCGGTGAGCACCACATCCACCCGCAGGCCCGCCAGCAGGTCCAGCGCGTATTGGGCGCCGTCGACTGAATGCACCTTGTAGCCCGCGCGGGAAAGCATTTCCACGGCGAGCGTGAGGTTCAGCGGATTGTCGTCCACCACCAGTACTGATTTCATGTGCCTTCTCCCTGAATCGTTATGCCGTGAGCAATGGCACGGTGAATTTGAAATGTGATCCCTTGCCCGGGACCGATTCGACCCAGATGCGCCCGCCCATGAGTTCCACCAGCTCGCGGGCCAATGCCAGCCCCAGCCCGATACCGCCATGGCCGCGCCGCTCGGACCCGTCAACCTGGGTGAACTTGTCGAAAATCTCGAAATGAAACTCGCTGTCGATGCCCGGCCCCGTATCGGCGACATCAAACTGCAGGAATTCGTGATGCACCTCGGCACGCAGCAGGATGCCGCCGGTGGTGGTGAACTTGATCGCGTTGTCGAGCAGCGTGTCGAGCACCTGGGCGAGTCTTTTTCGATCAAGCTGGCATTGCGCCGGCAGGCCTTCCGCCAGTTCCAGTTCCAGCGTCAGGCTCTTCGATTCCGCGTTGGGCCGGTGACGTCCCACGGCGCGCTGCAACAGTGCCGGCAGGTTTTCCTTGCTGAGGCTGAGCTGGATCTTGTTGGCTTCCACGTGGGCGAGGTCCAGCAGGGAATTCACCAGCGTCAGCAGGTGCTGGCCGCTTTGGTGGATGGCGTTGGCAAAATTCTGCTGGGGCTGGCCGGCCAGGTCCTGTTGCAGCAATTCGGAAAAGCCGAGGATGCCGTTGAGCGGCGTCCGCAACTCATGCGACATGTTCGACAGGAAGGTCGACTTGGCGGCGTTGGCCTCCACCGCCTTGCGGCGGTTTTCCTCCACCTGCCGGACCTTGCGCACCAGTGCCACGGCCATCAGCAGGATGGCAATGGTGGCCACCGCCGCCAGCAGCATTACGGTGCGCCGGTAGGCGTAATAGGGTTCAAGCGCGTCCTCCTCGCCGATGCCGACCACGGCGATCAGCGGGTAGTCCTTGAGGCGCCAGAAGGCGAGGTAACGCGGCACCTGGTCGAAGCGGCTGGTGATCTTGATGGTGCCGCTGGCCTGTTTGCGCGCCAGTTCGAGGAGCGGGCTGTCATTGAGATCCTGGCCGGTGGAATCGTCGGTACCGCTGCGCCGCGCGCGCACGATGCCGTCATCGGCCGCCAGCAGGATCACGCCCCGGGCGCCGATGTCGATCTCGCTGTAGAGCCGGCTGAAATAGAACGGATCGATGGAGGCGACCACCACGCCGCCGAAGCTGCCGTCGGGTTTGTTGACCCGCCGCGACACCTGGATGGACCATTTGCCGGACACGCGGCCTTTCACCGGCTTGCTCACGAACACGCGGCCGGTGTCCTGCTGCATGTGCACGCGGATGTGCTCACGGTCGGCCAGATTGACCGGCGTGAAATCCTGGGTGGAGGCGATGACATCGGCGCGGGCATCCACGGCTGCGACCTGGATCACCAGCCCGGCTTTCATGATGTCGTCTTCCACAAACTGCCGCAGATTGTAGGGAGGCGGCGAGGTTTCCATCATGCGCTTGACCACACGCCCCAGCTGGTCCACCGACTGCAGCGTGCGCGCCGTGTGTTCGGCAAAAATCCGCGAATAGTTGGTCGCGTCCTTGTAGGCCCCGGCGATGGTCTGGCGGTATTCGTTGAACAGCACCGCGCCCACCAGGCCCCAGATGCAGATCAGCAACGCCGCCGAGTAAGCGAACACGGCCGCGGCTGAGTTGCCGTTGGCGATGTCTTGCTTGATGGACTTGAAGGGCATCTTGGATGGTTTTGGAATACGGACGGCAAACGGCGCGGAATGATCAGGCGGGCCGCTGATGCCTATTATCCCGCTTCACGACGTATGCGGCGCCCCGCATGCGACGCACGCCACCGCACGGCGCTTGCATGTGCAAACACCGGTCGCGAGGCCGCATAACAGTTCTGTATACGGCAGGCGCCGGACGCTTCTTGATGCCAGACACCTTTTTTCACAGGCCGGCAGGCCGGCCCGGACGTGCGCTACCGCACCGGGGCTGCCTTCTCGCGGGCCACCCACATCAGCAGCCCCACCAGCAGGGCGTAAGGCAGCAGCGTCAGCAGATCGGCGTTGGGGCCTTCAAAGAACGGGTTGTTGGCAGTGGACCAGTCGGTGATGGCTTTGTCGAAGTCCGTCAGCACACCGGCGGTGAAGGCGATCAGGATGCCTGCCAGCGCGCCGCCGGCAATAAAGCCCGACGAAAGCAATACACCCGATCCGCGATCCCCGGCCGCGATGCATTCCTCGTCACTGGCTTTTTTGTACTCAGGCAACTGCTTGCGTTGCCGGTCCACCCACCAGCGCACCATGCCGCCCACGAAGATGGGTGCGGACGACGACAGCGGCAGGTATACGCCCACCGCGAACGGCAGCGACGCAATGCCGGACATTTCGAGGATCAGCGCGATCATCACGCCAAACATCACCAGCGCCCAAGGCAGTTGCTGGTCGAGGATGCCCTTGATGATGTATGACATCAGCACCGCCTTGGGCGCGTCGTACTTGCGCACCTCGGTGCCATCCGGCCGCTTGTTGTGCGCGCCGTTGATGCCCGGATCGACCAAGTACACCGCAGCCCCCGTGTCATCCACCAGGTACTTGCCGGCCGGGCCGTCCTTGATGTCGGTCTTGTGCCAGACGCGATAGGTCTTGCTGTCGGTCGCAGCCTGCGGCCCCTGCAGCACGGCGGTCTCCTTCAACACCGCGGCATCGGTACGCAGCCCCGGCGCCACCTGCGCGGCCGGCACATAAATGGTGGCGGCGTCGTTGAGCTTGAGCAGGATCGGCCCCAGCATCACAGCCGATGCCAGCGCGCCAATGAGGATGGCGTATTGCTGCAGGCGCGGTGTGGCGCCGATCAGGTAGCCGGTCTTCAAGTCCTGCGACGTGGTGCCCGCATTGCTCGACGCGATGCAGACGATGGCACCCACCGACAACGCCGTCACGTAGTAGGGTCCGCCGGTCCAGCCCACCACGAGGAAGATCAGGCAGGTGAACAGCAGTGTGGCCACCGTCATGCCGGAGATCGGATTGCTGGAAGAGCCGATCTCGCCGGTCAGCTGCGATGACACCGTGGCAAACAGAAAACCGAATACCAGGATCAGCAAGGCGCCCAGCAGATTCATGTGCAGCGGCGTGGCCAGCATGATGACGATCACGATGGCGAGGCAGCCCACCAGCACCCACTTCATGGGGATGTCCTGATCAACGCGGCGCACATTGCCGGAGGCATCCACAGCATCACCCGCGCCGCTGAAATTGGCGAAGCTGGAGCGCAGGCTGTTCCAGATCGTGGGGATGGCTTTCATCAGGCTGACGATACCGCCGGCCGCCACGGCACCCGCGCCGATGTAGAGCACGTAGGCGCCACGGATCTGGTTGGGGCTCATGTCGTGGATCAGCTTGGCGCCGGGCGCCAGCGGCGTGGTGAGCGCATCGCCGAAAAACTTGATGAGCGGGATCAGCAGCAGGTAGGCCATGACGCCACCGGCGGCCATGATGGAAGCGATACGCGGGCCGATGATGTAGCCCACGCCCAGCAGCTCTGGCGACACTTCCACACCGACCGAGCCACCCTTGAGCGGCGCGCCGAAGACTTTCTCCGGCACATCCTTCCAGCCCTTGAAGGCCACGTTGATCGCCTTGTACGCCAGACCCACCGCGAAGCCCCTGAAAATCACGCCGGCGCGGCCATCCTTGGAGGCCTCGCCGCCGATGGCCTTGGAGGCTTCGCC
>CAYSKY010000126.1:1462-8088 GCA_964431425.1 uncultured Burkholderiales bacterium | reverse complement strand
GAAGCCCACCGTGTCGCTCACCAGCACGCGCGGCACCGTTTCCGGGTGCAGGGCGCGCACGGTGGTATCCAGCGTGGCAAAGAGTTTGTTGGCGACCAGAACCTCTGAGCCGGTGAGTGCGCGCATGAGCGTGGATTTGCCGGCGTTGGTGTAGCCCACGAGCGCGACGCGCGCCAGGCCCGTGCCGGCCTGGCTGGCGTTGCTGGCGCGGCGCGCGCGCTGCGTTTGGCGCTCCAGGTCCATCGCGACAATTTCTTCTTCCAGCTCGGCGATGCGGTTGCGGATTTTCTGGCGATCGAGTGCGAGCTGCGATTCACCCGCGCCGCGCCCACCCGTACCGCTGCGCTGCCGGCCCTGCGGCCCGGCCAGCTTGGCCGCGTCGCGCAGGCGGGGCGACATGTATCTGAGGCGCGCAATCTCCACCTGCGCCCGCGCCGCGCGCGACGTGGCGTGGCGGTGAAAAATTTCAAGGATGACCATGGTGCGGTCCATCACCTCGGCACCGACTTCAATTTCCAGGTTGCGCGCCTGCGAAGGCGAAATATCGTGATCCACCAGCACGATGTCGGCGTGACGCGTTTCCTCGTCGGCTGCGGATCGTGCGGCAGCCTTCGCCTTGGCCGCACTTCCGCGTGCCGGCGTGCCGCGATGCTCCGGCGGATCGATGTCGTCGAGTTCATCCTCGACATCCACGTCCACCAGTTCCGGGTCTTCCTCCGCCGCCGTGAGGCCGGTCTCGACAAAACGCCGCATTTCCTCGCGCTTGCCCACCCCCAGATAGGCCGCCGCATCAAAGCGCGCGCGTTTCTGGATGAAGGTGCCAACCACCGTATAGCCCAGCGTCTTGGCCAGCTCGCGCAGCTCGGTCAGTGAGGATGCGAATTCGCCGTCGGTGACGGTGGGAAGGTGAACCGCCGCGACGATGGCGCGGGCGGGGCGTTGCCGGGTTTCATTTTGCATACGCCATTCTACGTGGCGGAACTGCGCCGTCCGCCGACGCGACGATCCATTGCCGAATTTTCGGTACTACCTTGCTGGAACTTTCCGCCCCACCCAACGGAACACTCAGATGCCCCAATCTGCCCGGCTCGCGTGGCCGGCTTTGGTGCGACCATCACAACCTCACCTCCCGAAAGGCAATCCATGCACCACCTCCTTGCCCGCTGCACTGCCATCCTGTCGCTGCTTTTTACTTTCGCCGCGCTTGCGCAGCCGGCCGTGGGCGAAGGGCCGGCGCTGAAGGTATTCCATGCCTGGCTGGCGGCCTTCAATTCAGGCGATACAGCGCAGTACAAGGCGTTTGATGATGCCTACAAGCCGGCACGGTCCCTCTCAACATTGGCCCAAGCCCGGCAGCAGACCGGCGGCTTTGTGCTGGTACGCGTCGAATCGGCTGATGCCACCAAGGTGGTGGCGTTGCTGAAAGAGAAAGATTCGGAGAACGTGGCGCGCATGGAGTTGTTGGTAACGGCAGACGATCCGCCGAAGATGGTGTCCGCGCGCCTGAACCTGGTGCCACCGCCGCCCGATATCGCACCCGCGCGGTTATCGCATGCCGACGCGATGGCAGCCCTCAACCGCCAGATCGACGAGTCCGTGAAAGCCGACCAGTTTTCCGGTGCGGTGCTGGTGGCGCAAAACGGCAAGGTGCTGATCGAACGCGCGGCGGGCACTGCAGACCGTGAAAAGAATGTGCCGGTCACGCCCACCACCAAATTTCGCAACGGCTCCATGAACAAAATGTTCACCTCGGTGGCCACGCTGCAACTGATCGAGGCTGGCAAGCTCGCGCTGGACCACACCGTCGGCAAGCACCTCACCGATTACCCGAACAAGGACATCGCTGGCAAAGTCACCATCCGCCAACTGCTCACGCACACCGGCGGCACCGGCGACATCTTCGGCCCTGACTATGCGCGCGAGCGCCTCAACCTGAAGTCGGTGGGCGACTACCTGAAGCTCTACGGCGCACGCGCCCCGTTGTTCGCGCCCGGTGCCGAGTTCCGGTATTCCAATTACGGCTATCTGCTGCTGGGTGCCATCATCGAAAAGGTCAGCGGCATGTCTTACTACGACTACGTGCAAAAGCACATCTATGCGGTGGCGGGGATGACCGATACCGGCTCGCAGCCGGAGTCAGAGCCGGTCGCCAACCGCGCCGTGGGCTACATGAAGCGCGACGGCAAATGGGCCCCGAATACCGACACGCTGCCCTGGCGCGGATCGCCGGCCGGCGGGGGTTACAGCACCGTGGGCGACATGACGCGATTCGCCAACGCGCTGCAATCCGACAAGCTGATTTCCAAAGCCATGCTCGCCCAGGCCACCACCCCGCATATGCAGGGCTACGGATTCGGCTTCGGCATCCGCGGCGAGGGCGATTGGAAGTATTTCGGCCACGGCGGCGGCGCCCCCGGCCAGAACGGCGACCTGCGCGTCTATCCTGCACTTGGTTACGTGGTGGTGGCGTTGAGCAATTTCGATCCGCCGGCTGCGGGGCGGATGGTGGATTTCATCAGCGCGCGATTGCCGGCGACGAAGTAGGGCGGTTGGCGCGCCGGGCAAGCAACTGCGTATGCGCGTGCGGCGAGCGCCTCACATATCCCAGCATCCAAGTGCCAAACACTAGCACTGGCGCGGCTTCCGGGCCGAAATGCCTCGGAGAGCCGCGCCAGTGCTTGAGTTTCATATTCGCTCGATTGGCTGGTTCGTATGGCATGCATTGTTAAATCCCTCTCAATCTCCCTTTAGAAAAGGGAGAAGTGCCTTGCGAAGGTCTTGCAATTTGAGGCTTGCCAACGCCGGCACAAGGCGTCGCCGCCCAACCCTGCACTTCCCCCTTTCTTAAAGGGGGACCGAGGGGGATTTTCGGTCGTCGATATACGGGAACGTCGATCCCACCGGATAGCATTCCGATGCAGCGGAAAGCGCGTCGCGCAACGGTAAGAGGGATTTCCGGCCTTCGGCAAGCGCGGATCGTGCGCCATGGATTCCCCGCCCTGAAGCTGACCTCCACACCGAAAGGGAGCCTCGCTGAACATTGGGAAGGCGAAAAGCTGCCCCACAGAAGCTCCCCATTGCATCCCTCGATCCCGCCCACCCACTTTTCGTCTTTCCGGTATCGTTGCCACTCCTCCCCCGGAGCCGCGATGAAAGCCACTCCCCCACGCAACGGCAAAGAACCCAAGCGCCGCCACATGGCGTCCCCGCAAACCGGCCCGCAGCGCGCGGCCAAGGTGAACACCTGGGGATTGCGCTGGCATGCGGGCAATTTCAGAATGGCGCTGACGCTGATGGCGCTGGCGGCGGTCGTATTGATCGGCTTCGGGCAAAACACCGGCGCGCTGGCGCAGTGGTATTTGCGCGACGGCTATGTGGCCACGCGCGCCACGGTGGTGAAGGCGCCGTTCTGGGCCGATGCGCTGGAAGCCAAAACGGACGACCACACCGGCATCGCCGGCTGGCATATCGAGCTGCGGGTGGGCGATTACCCCTTCACGCTCCCGGTATCGCTGGCTGATTTCGATCCCGACAAAATCAGCACCGACCAAAAGCGCCCGCCGGATGCGCAGCGCTATGCCGTGGGCAGCGTGCATCCGGTGTGGTTCTACGCCGACAACCGCAAAAAACAGCCCGAGACCGTGGCGCTGCTGAACAGCACGCCGCCGCTGCTCTATAGCCGCGCCGCGTTCACCCGCTTTCCGTCGTTGCGCGAGGCCGCGGAGGACAGCATGGAACTGCTGATCGCCCCCGTGTTGCTGCTGTGCGTGGCCGAGGCGTACCTGCTGTTCTCATTTTTTGGAAAGCGCGGCGGCGATACCGCCGGGCCGACGCTGGTGTCGCGCCTGCCAGTGGTGTTCTTCATCGGCTTCATCATCTTCGGCACCTATCTGGTCAACAACGAACACCCCATGGCCAGTAGCCCGGAGCGCTACGACCCCGCCGAAATCGAAATCCTCGACGGCCCCTTCCCGAGCGACAAGCTCACCATCTACCGCGACTACCGCGTGCTGTGGCGCACCTGGCATGTCCACGCGCGGCTGACCGGCAAAACCACCAGCCCCGTGTTCACCATCGACGTGGACGGCCTCGACCCGCACCGCGTGCCCTGGGCCTCGCGCCACTCACCGGATGTCGCCGCCCTGCAGCCGGGCACCAAACTGGCCGTGTGGGAAAACACCTTCCACAGCGCCACCCTGCAAAACCTCGGCAGCGACAAACCCATCATCTACTGGGAAACCTTCCTCTCCCGCGAACGCTGGCCCGACAAATACACCTGGCGCAACTTCGTGCAGGACAACCCCGTGGCCGTGGTGCTGCTGGCGGGCGAAGCGCTGCTGTTGCTGATCTGGCTGATGCCGCTGGGCGGGAAGGTGGTGGAGAGCAAGTCGCGGCGGGTAGTGGATACGGACAATTGAGTGTGGCTTCTGGCGTTTGTCAGATTGAAGCTATCGGCAAAAGCGCCTGACCGCGGCGTAGGACCGGTTAGGCGGCGATTCGCGGAGCAGGCATCGCGCCCAAAAAAGCACTTCTCCCTTTTCTAAAGGGAGATTGAGAGGGATTTCTCGGCCGCCAAAGAACTGCCCATCGTTGCCCATGCACCGAAATGCGCGCCCCACCATTCCCACCATGCCCTAAATTCGTGGCACAAATCCCGCCACTCACCCCCCACCAACCGTCACCCATCCCAACCCCCTGCGACCGCCGCACCAACCGCGCTACCATCCCCTCACCAAATCCCGCGCGCGCGCCGAAAGCCCCATTTGAAACGCTTCCTCCGCATACTGAAGTTCACTCTCCTCACCCTGCTCGGTCTCATCACGCTCGCCGCAGCACTGCTCTATTACTTCATCTACACCCCCGACCCCATCCGCCCGCCGCTCACCGGCACACTCAGCAAAGGCAGCATCCAATCCGGTGGACTCAAACGCACCTACCAGACCTACATCCCCAAAGACCTGCCCCGTGGAGCGCCGCTGGTGCTGGTGATGCACGGCTCGGGCGAGGGCGCCAAGCAGATTCGCATCGGCACCGGCTACGGCTTCGAGCGCCTGGCCGACCAGCATGGCTTTGCCGTGGTGTACCCCAACGCCGCCAGCTTTGACTGGAACGACTGCAGCAAGGTGGGCGACTTCAAAGTAAATGGCACCGAGGTGGACGACGTGGGCTTCCTGACCGCGCTGGTGGACAAGCTCATCACCGACATCGGCGTGGACCGCAGCCGTGTATTTGCCACCGGCGTATCGGCGGGCGGCTTCATGTCGCTGCGCCTGGCGCTGGAAGCCCCCGCGCGGTTTCGCGCCGTGGCTGCAGTGGCCGCCAGCGTGCCCGCGCCGGACAACTTCAAATGCACGCCAGCCCCAGCGGGCACCGGCGCCACGTCCGTCATGATCATGAACGGAACCGACGACCCGCTGGTGCCCTTCGCGGGCGGCGAAGTCAATCTTCTGGGCTTGTTCTACAAGGGCGGCAACGTGCGATCGTCACGCGACGCGGCCCAATACTTTGCGGACCGTAACCAACTCACCGGCGCGCCGGTCACCACCGAAACCAAGGAGGCAGATGGCGTGCGTGTGGAGCGGGTGCGGTGGAGCAAGAATGCCGACCGGAGCGACGCCCACGTGGAAGTGGAACTGGTGGCGATTCACGGCGGGGGTCATGGGTTGCCGCAGCCGTACTACAAAAGGCCAAAGTTGTTGGGGCCTTCGCCGATGGGGCCGGATGGGGCGGAGGTGATTTGGAGGTTTTTCGGGCAGATGTGGTAAGTGTTTGGCACAGGTAAGCGGTAAAAGGTCGATCAGGCGCCTTTCGTATCCGCTAGCCGCGCTCCATTTTTGTAGATATGTGTCTGTCAGGGAGTAATGGCCCGGAATAATTCAGTTGACGAACCTCGAAAAATGCACTAAAAAGAAGGTTGACGATCGCTAAAAAACGCACAAAACATGAAAACTTTTCTGCCCACTGAATTCAATCCGCAGCTCAAATCCGATCGACTCGAGATAGTAGCGGGGTGGCTGCTTGACGAGCTCTACGCAACTGAAGACGATCTGGCGCGAGACACCGACAACGCATACACCCGAGGCTGCACTACTTTTGGCCGGCAAATGAACCGGATTAAATTTGAAGCGCTTTCGGGCAAGTACGAGTGGCTCGGTTTGCTAAATGGCGGCAATGACCTCGTATTCACTATCGGTGGGGTGCCATGTCGCTTTAGTAACGATGACCCCACCAATCCAACCAAAGACGCAGTAATTGCGACGAACAAGTATCAGCTGCCTTTTCTCGAGTTTGTAGTCGAAGGCCAGCCAGGCAAGTTCTGTTTCATCATTGACCGAGGCGCTAATAGTTTAGAAGAGCCACGTGTTGAATTCTTAGGATTTAGTCCGAGTGGATCGATTTTGTGTCGATGGGTTTCGGACGCGGTTCGCGTGCTACGCGATGTGGCGGAAGACCGAGTAGCGCCGGTGCAACTCGAAAAACCCGTGGTAGCTCCAAAGTCGAGAGGAGCCGACGCTATTCCAGAAGTCGGGGCATGACTGCCTTCATTGGGGCCAATCTTCGCCTAGCTCGCCTCTACCATGGTTTGTCGCTCGGGGAGCTCGGCGAAGAACTTGGGATTTCCAAGC
>CAYSKY010000126.1:0-1452 GCA_964431425.1 uncultured Burkholderiales bacterium | reverse complement strand
CTAAGTCGAGTAGAGACAGGCGTTGAACCTGTATCGACAAATCTTGAGACGAGGCTCGTAGATCGCCTTCTCGTGTTGCCAGACTTTTTTTATGAGTTAGATCCGGCGCCGATAACTGACGAGCAGTGCCACTTTCGAAGACAATTAACTACGAAGGTTGCTCTGCGCCAAACTGCGAGGGCACGAGGCGAAATGCTGAAGCGCCTTGTCGCGGTTCTAGATGACCGACTAGATATGCCCACATACAGCTCAGTTGAAGCTGAGCCTTCAACCGCCGAGGCGATTGAGCGCGCGGCAGAAAAAAGCCGCGCATTGTGGGGGCTTGGCTCTGGCCCAATTAGCAATATGACCAGAACGGCCGAAAGAGCGGGCGCTGTTGTTACGCGCGCAATGTTAGCGGGCGAGGTTGACGCAGTTTCTTTCGCAACGCGACGCCCAGTCATCGCGCTGAATTCTTCTGGGCGATCGACATGTCGTAGCCGATTCGCTCTTGCGCACGAGCTTGGGCACTTTGCACTCCATGCAGGCGTTTTGACTGGAGACAAACTTACGGAAGGTCAGGCAAATCGGTTCGCAAGTGCATTCCTCTTACCTCGCGCAGCATTCAGCGCAGAAGGGCGACTTGCTACTCGCGGCACGCGTTTAAGTTGGTCAGGATTAAGAGAACTCAAATTCCGCTGGGGTGTGTCCAAGGCTGCAATTGTGTATCGCGGTAGACAGCTGGGAATTTTGAGTGAAGAGCAAGCTAGGTCGGGCTATGTGGGCCTAAATCGCCATGGCGAAGCACAACAGGAAGTAGAGGATAAGGAGATCCCCCTGGAAACGCCAGAAGTGCTGGCAGAGGGCATCAACATAATGCAAAGCCATTTCGGCATGCCCATGGCTGCGATCGCACGTGCGATGTGGGTTCAGCCGAGGCTGTTGGAGGGATTGTTGGGTGGTCAGCATTCCTTGCCGGTACAAAGGTTGCGGCTGGTGGGCAGCGTGTAGGTGCCGGGATGGAGGCGGTTGTATCTTGGCGTCTCTTCTCCACTGGTTTTCGCGGTCGAAGCCAGTTGAATTGAATGTGAGCGTTAGAACATCGCCAGTTGTTCATGCTTAAGCGCATCAAGCTTTTCAGTTAGTCGTATCTTTTGATCTGCTTTCTTTCGAGCATGTTCTGACATTAGTCCCAATAGTGCCTCAAGCTGAGAAACCTCGCCGACGGTTAGGAACTCCTTGGCCTTATTCACAAATACAACGGACTTCTTTTTCTGCGACAGCAACTGAATGATGTTGTTCAGCGTTCCAGTACTCTTCGCGTCCCAAATCATAAGACCGTAGTCAGCGTACTCGGCCATTGCAACATCCTTGGCGGTGAAGTAGGCGCGTGAACCTGGAAGCGCTTTGGATTCAATGCGTCTTACAGGCCAGTCGCCCCAATTGTTTCGCGGCCGCTCACCTGTGCAATAG
>CAYSKY010000125.1:0-8197 GCA_964431425.1 uncultured Burkholderiales bacterium | reverse complement strand
ACCGGAATGCGCACGCTCTGCTTGACCGCGTGGATGGTGTCGTATTCGGCGGCACCCTCGTAAAGATCGCTGCGGGTGCGGCCGTGCACCGCCAGCGACTGGATGCCGCTTTGTTCCGCGATACGGGCGATGGCCAAGGCGTTCTTGTGCTCACGATCCCAGCCGGTGCGAATTTTCAGTGTCACCGGCACATTGACCGCGCCGACCACAGCCTCGAGGATGCGGGCCACAAGCAGCTCATCGCGCATCAGCGCCGAGCCAGCGTCCACTTTGCAAACTTTCTTGGCCGGGCAGCCCATGTTGATATCGATGATGTGCGCGCCGCGATCGACGTTGTAGCGTGCGGCCTCGGCCATCATTTCCGGCGCAGCACCGGCGATCTGCACCACGATGGGATCGACCTCGCCACGATGGTCCCCGCGGCGCAGCGACTTTTCTGTCGCCCACAGGCGACTGTCGGACGCCACCATCTCGCTCACCGCCATGCCGGCGCCGAGTCGCTTGCACAGCATGCGAAACGGCCGGTCGGTCACCCCCGCCATGGGCGCGACAATCACATTGTTTCGCAGGGAGATGTTGCCGATTTGCACGTGGGGCTCGATGGGGCGGCGATTGGATTTCGCTGAGCCCGACGCGGAGAAAGGCGCTTATTTTATAGGCGCCTACAAATTAAGCAATCGAATTCTGTGGTTTCGAGAAAGCGCACATAACGTGCTGATTCTTTGGCAGGGAAATTTGCGTGCCATGTGCGATCTCACATGACGCATTTGCGGTATGTGCATCAAGAACTTTTCGTGCCGTAACCACCGCCACCGGGGGTTTCCAGCACGAACACATCACCGGGCCCGACCGCGGACTCGCCCGAGTACGCAAGATCGGTGCGTGATCCATCGGCGCGCTCGATCCAGGTGCGACCGAGGCCGCCCGGTTCACCCCCGGCCATGCCGAAGTTCGCCACGCGCCGGTGTCCTGAGAGGATGGCGACTTTCATGGGCTCGAGAAAGCGGATGCGCCGCGTCGCGCCATTGCCGCCATGCCACCGCCCATCACCACCACTGCCCGCACGAATCGAATGCTCGTCCACCCGTACGGGATAGCGCCACTCCAGGATCTCCGGATCGGTGAGACGCGAGTTGGTCATGTGTGCCTGCACGGTATCGCACCCGTCAAAGCCGGGGCCGGCGCCGGTGCCGCCCGACACGGTCTCGTAGTACTGGTAACGATTGTTGCCAAAGGTCACGTTGTTCATGGTGCCGCTGCTGGCCGCCATCACGCCCAGCGCGCCGATGATCGCATCGGTGATGCACTGCGAGGTTTCCACGTTGCCCGCGACCGTTGCCGCCGGTGGGCGGGGCGAAAGCATGCTGCCTTCGGGGATGACCAGCGTGAGTGGCTTGAGACAGCCGGCATTGAGCGGAATATCGCTGTCCACCAGCATGCGGAACACATACAGTACCGCTGCCGTGACCACCGCCGAGGGCGCATTGAAATTTGAGGCCAGCTGCGCGGACGTACCGGTGAAATCAATCGTGGCACTGCGCCGGTCGGCGCCGATGGTAAGCTTCACGCAGATGACAGAACCGTTGTCCATTTCATAGGCAAACTCGCCGTCATTCAGCGCACCGATCACGCGACGTACGCATTCCTCGGCGTTGTCCTGTACGTGCTGCATGTAGGCCTGCACGACATCCAGCCCGAAGTGCGCCACCATGCGTCGCAGTTCCTGCACGCCTTTTTCGTTGGCCGCGATCTGCGCGCGCAGATCGGCGATGTTCTGGTCCGGGTTGCGCGCCGGATGTTTCGCGCCGGCAAGTCGATCGCGCATGTCCTGCTCGCGCATCACGCCGCCTTCCACCAGCTTGACGTTGTCCAGCAGCACGCCCTCATCCTCGACCGACTTCGAGAACGGCGGCATGGAGCCCGGCGTGATGCCGCCGATATCGGCATGATGGCCGCGTGAGGCGACGTAAAACAAAATGTCGGTGCCCGCGTCGTCGAACACCGGCGTTACCACCGTCACGTCCGGCAGGTGGGTGCCGCCGTTGTACGGATCGTTAAGCACGTACACATCGCCCGGCTGCATAGTGCCATCGTTCTTGCGGATGACGGTCTTGATGGATTCACCCATCGAGCCAAGATGCACCGGCATATGCGGAGCATTGGCGATCAGGTTGCCGGCCGCATCAAACAGCGCGCAGGAGAAATCGAGGCGCTCCTTGATGTTCACCGAGTACGCGGTATTGGCCAGCCGCAGGCCCATTTGCTCGGCGATCGACATGAACAGGTTGTTGAAGACCTCCAGCATGACCGGATCTGCCCTGGTGCCGACGGCAAAGCGTTCGTCGCGCGCGGCGATGCGCGTCAACACCAGGTGATTGTCCGCCGTCACCTCGGCAGCCCAGCCGGGCTCGACCACGGTGGTGGCATTGCGTTCGGCGATGATGGCGGGGCCTTGCACCTGGTTGCCAGGTTGCAGGTCTTCGCGACGATAGAGTGGCGCGTCGTGCCGGCGACCACCGCTGGTCATTCGCGCCTGCGTGATGGGTATTGCTTCGCATTCTGCGATCGCGCCTTCCGGTGAGCAAGCGCCGGCATCACCGGTACGGCCAATCGCTTCGCAACTGACGGCCTCTGCGATCAGCCCGCGTGAGGCCATCAGGAAGCTGAAGCGCTGTTTGTACAGCCGGTCGAACTGCGCCTGCATTTCAGTTTGAGGCGCAAAGTCAACAATCAGCGCCGAGTCCGTACCCGCGTAGCGAAGGTGCACGCGCCGCCGTACCTCGATTTCCGCCGGCGCCACGCCCTGTGACTGCACCTCGGCCAACGCCACCGCTGCCAGCGTATCCAGCTCGGCGGCAAGACGCGGCACGGCCGCGTCATCGAGGGCAATCTCCACCGCCTTCTCGCGCATCGCGGTGATATCGGCAAGACCCATTCCATAGGCCGACAGCACGCCTGCCAGCGGATGGATATACACGCGCCGCATCCCCAACTCATCGGCCACCAGACACGCGTGCTGGCCGCCGGCGCCACCGAAGCAGCAAAGCGTATAGCCGGTAACATCGTGCCCGCGCTGCACGGAAATGAACTTGATGGCGTTGGCCATGTTGGCCACGCCGATGCGCAAAAATCCTTCGGCGGCCGATTCGGGCGTGGTGGCCTCTCCCGTAGCACGCGTGATTTCGGCGGCCAGATGCGTGAACTGTTGCCGCACCACTTCCGCATCCAGCGGCTGGTTGCCTTCCTGTCCGAACACCGGCGGGAAATGGTCGGGCTGGATCTTGCCCAGCATGACGTTGCAGTCGGTGACGGTGAGCGGCCCGCCACGGCGATAGCAGGCCGGCCCGGGATTGGCGCCCGCCGAATCGGGGCCAACCCGGTAACGCTGCCCGTCGAAATGCAGGATCGAGCCACCGCCTGCGGCGATGGTGTGGATGGACATCATTGGCGCACGCATGCGCACACCTGCGACCTGGGTGTCGAATTCGCGTTCCAGTTCTCCTGCATAGTGCGAGACATCGGTGGAGGTACCGCCCATGTCAAAACCGATGATGTGGTCGAACCCGGCCTCGGTGGCGGTGCGCACCATGCCGACAATACCGCCGGCCGGGCCGGACAGGATCGAGTCCTTACCCTGGAAGCGACCGGCGTCGGTGAGTCCGCCATTGGACTGCATGAACATCAGCCGCGCGCCCGGCAGTTCGGCCGCGACCTGATCCACGTAGCGCCTGAGGATCGGCGACAGGTAGGCATCGACCACGGTGGTGTCGCCGCGCGAGACGAACTTCATGAGCGGGCTGACTTCATGGGACACCGACACCTGCGTGAACCCGGCTTCGCGGGCGAGTTCGGCGGCACGGCGTTCGTGCAGCGTGTAACGGTAGCCGTGCATGAACACAATGCCAACGGCGGAAAATCCGCGTGTGCGCAGTTCAGCCAACGCCGCTCGTGTGGCACCCTCATCCAGCGGCAACACCACCTCGCCGTGTGCGCCGATGCGCTCGACCACTTCGGCCACAGCGCCATAGAGCAGCTCGGGCAACCGGATGCGGCGATCAAAAATGCGCGGACGGTTTTGATAAGCAATCCGCAACTGGTCGCGAAATCCGCGCGTAACGAGCAGTGCCGTCGGTTCGCCCTTGCGTTCCAGCAGCGCGTTGGTGGCCACCGTGGTGCCCATCTTGACCGCATCGATTTGTTCCGCCGGGATGCGCCCCCCCGGTGGCACGCCCAGCAAATGCCGGATGCCGGCAACCGCCGCGTCGCGATAGCGTTCCGGATGTTCAGAGAGCAGCTTGTGCGTAATCAGCGCGCCCGACGGGGTGCGCGCGACGATATCGGTAAAGGTGCCGCCGCGATCGATCCAGAACTGCCAGCGCGCGTCGGTTTCTGGGGTGGCCATGTCTGGTCGGGGACTTTCCATCTTGACGCATAATGTTACTTTGTCTTGCCACCTGCGAGCCCATGTTCAACGCCCCGCTGTCACTGACGACCGAAACCGCCTTTGAATTGCCCAGTTACCTGCATGAATCGGGCATCCACAACCCATGGGTGGAACTGAACGAACGCGGTCGCGACATCCACAGCTTCCTGGAAGGCCCCTGCTTCGACAAGGATGGCCGCCTGTGGGTGGTGGACATTCCCTTCGGACGCATCTTCCGCATCACACCGACCGGCGAATGGGATCTAATCGTCAAATACGACGGCTGGCCCAACGGCCTGAAGTTTCACCCGGATGGCCGCCTGATCATCGCCGACCACCGCCACGGACTGCTGGCACTGGATACCGATTCGCGTCGCATCGAACCGCTCGTGACGCACTTCCAGGCGCAGCGCTTGAAGGGCGTGAACGACCTGACCTTTGCCGCCAACGGCGATCTGTATTTCACCGATCAGGGCCAGACCGGCCTGCATGACCCGACCGGCGCGGTGTACTGCCTGAAGGCCGATGGCGCGCTGGTGCGGCTGATCAACAACATTCCCGGGCCGAACGGGCTGGTGCTGAGCAGTGATGGCAACGACCTGTTTGTGGCTGTAACCCGAGACAACACTGTCTGGCGACTTCCGTTGGTCGAAGCAGGCGCGTCCAAAGTGAGCAAGTTCCTGCAGCTGTCCGGCGGATTCGGCCCCGACGGTCTCACCATCGACAGCGATGACAATCTTTACGTCGCCCATTACGGCATGGGCTGCGTATGGCAGTTCGACCGGCGCGGCGAACCGAAGTACCGCATCGATTCCTCACGCGGGGACTGGACCAGCAATGTCGCGCGACATCCGGATCATCCCAACGAGCTCTACATCACCGAATCGCAGACCGGCTCGATTCTCAAGGCCACGCTGCCGCTGTACTGAGCCATGAGCCAGAAGCCGCTACCGCCGGAGGGCGCGCACCTGAGTTTCAAGAACGAGATGAGCTACGGCGATTATCTCGGTCTTGATCAATTGCTGTCCGCGCAAAAGCCGCAGTCGACCGAGCACAACGAGCTGCTGTTCATCATCCAGCACCAGGCCACCGAACTGTGGATGAAGCTGATCGTGCATGAACTGATGGCCGCCAAACGGCAGGTAATTACCGGCGACCTGTCCCCGGCGTTCAAGATGCTGGCGAGGGTGTCGCGCATCATGAACAACTTGATCCAGGCCTGGGACATTCTTTCCACGTTGACACCCACCGAGTACTCGTCGTTTCGAGCGAGTCTCGGCAAGTCTTCGGGGTTCCAGTCCCACCAGTACCGCGCGCTGGAATTCCTGTTCGGCAACAAGAATGCCGTAATGCTGAAGCCGTTTGAGCATCGCCCCGAAATTCACGCCATGCTGGCGGACATCCTCAACGGCCCTTCGCTGTACGACGAAGCCATCCGACTGTTGGCGCGGCGCGGTTTTACGCTGGACACTGTCGCTGTCGATCGCGATTGGTCGATGCCCTACCAGTTCAACGAGTCGGTGATGGCGGCGTGGCGGCATGTGTACGCCAATACGCGGGAGCATTGGGACCTTTATGAGCTGGCCGAGAAAATGGTGGACCTGGAGGACTACTTCCGGCAGTGGCGCCACCGTCATGTCACTACCGTGCAGCGGGTCATCGGGTTCAAGCGCGGCACCGGTGGCACGGCAGGCGTGGGATACCTGAAGTCGATGATGGATGTGCGCCTGTTTCCCGAACTCTGGGACCTGCGCACGGAGTTGTAGTCCAACGTGTTTGCCACCGGTCGGATAAACCTGCCGAACTGCGCATGTGTCTGATCGCCATTGCCTGGCACGCGCACCCGGAATTGCCGCTGGTGGTGGCCGCCAATCGCGATGAGTGGCACGAGCGCCCTGCCGCGCCCGCCCACTGGTGGGCCGATACGCCGCAGGTGCTGGCAGGCCGTGATTTGCAGGCAGGCGGTACCTGGCTGGGGGTGTCGCGCAGTGGCCGCTTTGCCGCACTCACCAACTTTCGCGATCCGTCAGACCGAAAGCCCGGCGCGCCGACGCGAGGCCGGCTGGTGAGCGACTTCCTGCAGGGCGCGGAATCACCACGGCAATACCTCGAGCGGTTGCCGCCTGCGGCGGCGACCTTTCAAGGCTTCAACCTGCTGGTGGGCGATCGCGACCTACTGCTTTGTTTCGCCAGCAGAACGGGCGAAGTATCCGTAGTCACACCCGGCGTACACGCGCTGTCCAACCATACGCTGGATGAACCCTGGCCAAAGGTGCAAAAGGCAAAGTCGGCTCTGGAAGCGGCTCTCGGGGCAGAAGTGCCCGAAGAAGCGCGCCAATCCTTGATCTATGAATTATTGTCCTCGACGGAGCCGGCACCGGATGCCGTGTTGCCGGATACCGGCGTCGGCATCGAGTGGGAGCGGCGGCTGTCGCCGGCGATGATCGTCGGCGAGAAGTATGGGACACGCTGCTCCACGATGGTAAGCCTCGCCAATACGGGATCGTGGCGATTCTGCGAATGGACTCGCAGTCCGGCGGGCGAGGTCACGCAGAAAGTGGAACTTTCGTTTTCCTCAGCAGCCTGACTGTGCGCGGGTTGGCTTTCCGGAACCCACCGCCGCCCGGCCCAGGCGGTCATTGATTGCCTCCCAGCCTGCCGAGACTGGCGGCGCTTCCACCAGAATGGCTGCGGTCTGCGCAGCATCGAGCGTGCGCAGGTTGGCGTACAGTCCTTGCGCGTAGCTCACCGGATCACCGCCCGCAGAAATCCATACGAGGCGCCTCGCATTGCGCACCCCCACTCCGACCGGTGACGGCGCCAGTTTGGATTGAGCGGTGATGGCCAGCACGGCAACGCGTTGGCCGGCGGCGAGCAGCGCGTCCAGTTCTGCCTGCAAGGCACCTTCATCGAGCAGCTTGAGCGGCGTCATCGGCGCGTAGTGCGCAGCCAGCGAACCTGAGACACGGGGCGCGCCAGACTTGGCGCGGCTTTCCGGGACGTCGTCGGGCTGCAACGGCATCTCGCCGATCACGTCGCGGATCATCTCCGGCGTGATGGCGCCCGGCCGCAGGACAACCGGGCGTTTCAAAGTCTTCATGCGGGACAAATCCAGGATCGTGGACTCGATGCCCACCTCGCATGCGCCGCCGTCGAGCACAAACACCGACGTGCCGAATTCATCGCGCACATGCTGCGCCGTGGTCGGTGAGACATGGCCAAACTTGTTGGCCGACGGGGCGGCGATGATGCCGCTGCCGGCCTTGGCGAATTGTTCCAGTAGCTTTTGCGCGACTGGATGCGCGGGGCAGCGGATCCCCACGGTGTTCTGGCCGCCGGTGACGGCCGCCGGTATGCGTGCGGATTTCTTGAGGATGAGCGTGAGGGGCCCCGGCCAGAATGCGCGTGTCAGTCTGGCTGTCACCGCCGGAATATCAACGGCCCATTCGTTGAGGTCCACGTCCTTTGCCACATGCACGATGAGCGGGTGATCGGCGGGACGCCCCTTGGCGGCGAAGATACCGGCCACCGCGTCTGCACTTGCCGCATCCGCGCCGAGACCGTAAACGGTTTCGGTGGGCAGCGCGACCAGGCCGCCTTTCAAGAGAATATCGACCGCCTGCTTGAGTACTTTTCGGGCTTCGTGGGCTGGCATGGTGACATTTTGCCCCAGAAGGCGGCTGGTAAACTCGCGCCATGATCCAATCCCAACACAGTCCTCCCATTGGCGCGCCGACCAATGCCTGGCGAATTTCGGTTGCGCCCATGATGGAC
>CAYSKY010000124.1:0-8264 GCA_964431425.1 uncultured Burkholderiales bacterium | reverse complement strand
ATCTATCTCCGGTCTACCGCTTTTTTCCTGCTCGGCGTCGTCAACACGATCTTCTTCGGCATCTTCGTCATCCCGCTGAGTTTCATTTATTTTCCTGCGGGCTATGAGTCGGCGCGCTGGTGGGGCGTGGTGACCCTGTGGCTCGCGACACATGTTTGCGGCATCAAGTACCGTGTATTTGGCGAGGAACACATTCCCGACCATGCCTGTGTCGCCATGGCGAAGCACCAGTCGGCCTGGGAGACGGTGTTCATCCTGACCCGCATTCCGCGCGCGGTCTGGATCATCAAGCGCGAGTTGCAGTGGCTGCCGGTCATCGGCTGGGTGCTGTACGCGCTCAAGTCCATTGCCATCGACCGCAAGAGTGGCAAGCGGGCCGTGGAGCAGATTGAAGAGCAGGGGCGTGACCGCATTGCCCAGGGCCTCTGGGTGTCGATATTCCCCGAAGGCACACGGGTGGCGCCTGGTAAGCGCGGCCGGTACGGCATCGGTGGAGCATGGCTTGCCGCGAAAACGGGCACACCGATCCTGCCCATTGCCCACAACGCCGGCGAGTGCTGGCGGCGCAATGCATTCCTGAAATATCCGGGCTTGGTGACCGTCAGCATCGGTCCACTGATCCAGACAGCAGGCCGCGAGCCGGCTGCGGTGATCGCTGATGTTGAAACCTGGATCGAGGCAGAGATGACCCGCCTGCCGCCTGCCTGCGGCTAGCCGCGCGGATCAGAAATGTTCTTCACGCGCAAAAAACCGCCGCCGCCATCGTTTGAAGAAACCGAGCGCAGCATTGCGCTGGAGGGCCGTCGCATTGACTACAAGCTGGTGCGCAGGCGCGGCCGCCACGGCGTCGGCCTGAAGATCGACGGCTCGGGAATGACCGTGGCGGCTTCACTGACGACGCCGGTAGGTAGCATCGAGGACATGATTGGCAAGAACGCCACCTGGGTGCTGAAGAAGCTCGATGAGTGGTCTCACCGCCGCATCCTGCCGCAGTCCTGGGAAACCGGCGCCAGCGTGCCGTTCATGGGCGAAGACCTGACGTTGATGATCGACGCCGGTGCAACAAGGGTTCATGTCGAGGCCAGCCTTGGTCATCTGTTCGTGCGGGTCAAGCAGGCAACGCCCGAACAGATTGAAAAAGCGGTGCACGCGTGGTTTCGCAAGCAGGCGCTGCCGCATCTTGCACAACGTGCGTTTATGTTCTCAAAGCTGCACAACCTCATGCCGCCGCGGGTGTTTCTTTCCAGCGCCAACAGCCGCTGGGGCAGCTGCAATTCGCGTCGTGAGGTGCGTTTCTCATGGCGCCTGATGAAGGCGCGGCCAGCCCTGATTGACTACGTGGTTTGTCACGAGCTGGCGCATCTGCGCCACATGAACCATTCCGCTGCCTTCTGGCAGGAGGTGGAGCGCATGTGCCCGGATTACCGCCTGTTGAAAGCCGAACTGGACGCGAACGACCACAAGTTCCGGGCGTTCTGAAGGCTTCACGGGGGCCTGCCCAATTGCGCTAAACGCGGCACATTGGGATGAGTTGGTACCAGATCCAATCAAGCGAAAAGTCTGAACTCAAGCATTGGCGCGGCTCGCAGGCCGAAAGCGCCCTGCGGGCCGCGCCAGTGCTTGAGTTTCGCTTAGGTCTCGTCTGGAGCGTGGTCTGCGAGGCGGACAAACTCCGCAACCGAAAGCGTTTCGGCCCGACGCCTTGGGTCGATGCCGAGTGCTTCAATTTCCGACGCTGCCAGGAAGGGCTTCAGGGTGTTGGACAAGGTCTTGCGACGTTGGCCAAAGCCGGCGGTCACCATGGCGGCAAAGCGCGCATCGTCGCGCGCGCGCAATCGCTCCGCTGGTAACGGCACCAGCCGCACGATGGCCGAATCCACTTTCGGCGGCGGGGTGAACGACTCGGGTGGCACGTCAAACAGATGATCCATTGCAAAGCGGTATTGCAGCATGACGCTCAGCCGGCCGAAGGCCTCCGTACCGGGTTCCGCGACCATGCGGTCCACGACTTCCTTCTGCAGCATGAAGGTGCCGTCGATCAGGTTCTCTGCATAGCCGGCAAGATGGAACAGGAACGGGGTGGAGATGTTATAGGGCAGGTTGCCCACCACGCGAAACCAGCCGCCCAATTTTGAGAAATCGAAGCCCAGTACATCGTCCTCATGGAGGGTGAGCGAGGCCGGCGAAAAACGTCGTCTCAGCGAGGCCGCCAGATCGCGATCGATTTCGACGGCGTGCAGATGTGAAAGCCTCACCGAGAGTGGCCCGGTGAGGGCGCCCGGCCCCGGTCCGATCTCGACCATCGTATCCGACGGTTGCGGTGCAATCGCGGCAACAATGCGATCGATGATGCTGCTGTCGGTCAGGAAGTGCTGGCCGAAGCGTTTCTTGGCTTTGGGCAGCATCAGCGTTGCTTTGCAGCCAGTTCGATGGCCAGTTCGATAGCCTGCAGCATGCTGCCGGCATCGATCCTGCCGGCGCCCGCGATATCCAGCGCAGTCCCGTGGTCCACCGAAGTCCGGATGATGGGCAGCCCGAGCGTGATGTTCACGCCAGCGCCAAAACTTGCATGCTTGAGCACCGGCAGGCCCTGATCGTGATACATCGCCAGCACGGCGTCGGCATTAGCCAGGTGAGCCGGCGTAAAAAGGGTGTCAGCCGGCAATGGGCCGCTCAGTTGCATGCCGGCTTCCATGAGCGTCTTGATGACCGGCGCGATGATGTCGATTTCCTCACGCCCGAGATGCCCACCTTCGCCGGCATGCGGATTGAGGCCGGCCACCAGGATGCGTGGTGCCGGCAGGCCGAATTTCCGGACCAGGTCGGAATGCAGGATTTTCAATGTCTGCGTCAGTGATTCAGCAGTGATGGCACCGGGGACGTCTTTCAGCGGCAGATGTGTGGTGGCCAGCGCCACCCGCATTGCCGGCGTGCCGCCCGCCAGCATCATCACCACCCGCGGCGTGCCGGTGCGCTCGGCGAGGTACTCGGTATGTCCGGAAAAATATCCGCTTGGCAGCTTTGCGTCGTTGATGATTCCCTTGTGGACCGGGGCCGTCACCATGGCTGCGAATTCCCCAGACTGGCATCCGGCCACGGCCCGGTCCAGAAGTCCGAGCACATAGGCGCTGTTGCGGGCGTCCAGTCTTCCCGCCGTCACGGGGGAATGTGCCGGCAAATTTTCGATATTAAGGCGGCTGGCATCAAGACCCCGCTGGGCGGCGCGCTGCAGAATGAGGTCGCGGTCACCGAGAATTACGAGGCCTGCTGCGAACCGGTCCGATGCCAGCATCGCGCACAGGTCTGGCCCGATACCGGCGGGTTCACCCGAGGTGATCACGATTGGCTTCATGGGGGCAGAGGAGACAGCGTCAACCTGTTGGAAGCCGTCGGCGGGCCGGGCGGGAACTGCGTCGCCGGCGCGTCCGGCTACTTTTCTTCTAGCCGGTATTCGACAAACGCCCGGTCGCGTGCCTGCCGCACCCAGTCCTGAAAGGCTTCTTCGCCTTTGCGGGTGCGGATGGCATTGCGGGCGGTCGCCCGCTTGCGATCCTCGGAAATGCCTTCGCTGCGACGCTCCAGCACCTGCACCAGGTGCCAGCCGAACTGGCTCTGGAACGGCACTGAAATCTCATTGTCGCGCAATTGGTTCATGGCCCGCTCGAATTCCGGAACCGTGTCGCCGGGCGACATCCAGCCCAGGTCACCGCCTTTGGAGGACGAAGGATCATCCGAGTGCACCTTGGCAAGTTCCGCGAAATCCCCACCGGCGACGATGCGCTCGCGCAACCTGGCGAGGCGGTTCTTCGCGTCTTCGTCGGTGACGCCTTCCTTCGCACGAATCAGGATGTGGCGGGCATGCGTTTGCTGCACCGTGGGCGATGCGTCGCGGCCGCGCTTGTCCAACAGCTTGACGATATGAAAGCCGTTGGCGCTCTTGAGAATGTCGGTGGTCTCACCGGGCTTCAGGGCGTTGATGGCCTCCAGAAACAGTGCCGGCAAACGACCGGATGGACGCCATCCGAGGTTGCCGCCCTGCAGGGCGTCGGGTGCGTCGGAGAATTGCGCAGAAATCTGCGCGAAATCGGCGCCCTTGCGAAGCTCGCCCAGTGCCTGCAGCGCGCGCTTGCGCTTGGCCTCGATCTGGGCGCTGGTGGCCTGCTCGGGAACCAGCACGAGGATATGCGCCAGACGGAATTCCTGGTCTGTTGTGGCTTCGCGGGCTTCCAGCGCAATCTGCGTATCGACCTCGGCCTCGGTCACGTTGATGTTGCCTTCGACCTCGCGCTCGCGCAGCCGCTGCAACGCCACTTCGTTGCGGATCTCCTCGCGGAATTTCTGCCAGCGCACGCCGTCCTCTTCCAGCAGGCGCCGGAATTCTGTCATCGAAACATTGTTCTCGTCGGCGATGCGTTGCAGCGTCTTGTCCAGAGTGCCATCGTCAATCTTGATGCCGGTTTCTTTCGCTTCCTGCTGCTGCACCAGGTCGTTGATCATGCGCTCGAGCAACTGCTTGCGAAGTTCTTCCTGCGGCGGCAGACGGGTGCCTTGCTTTTGCAATTGCTTCACGATGGTGGCTAGCCGCTCGTTCAGGTCGTTCTGGGTGATCACTTCATTGTTGACGATGGCCACAATGCGGTCGAGTTCCACGATGCCGCCGGTCTTGGCCGGGGCAGTGAGGCGGGTGTCCAGCTTGGGGGTGGCCGGGATCACCGACTTGAACGGCGCCTGTGCCAGCGCAACCCCGTGCAGCAACAGGCTGGCAGCGGCGGCAAGTAGAAAGGTCAAAACAGGTTTCATGTTGCTGCTTTCAAAGGTGTGGTTCATGGCGCGCAGATCGCTGCAGACAGGAATTGCTGGCCCCGGCAACGGTCCGCCGGAGCCGTGCCAGGCGGATGCTTCAACGCTCCTCAGACCGCCGGTAGCCCGGAATGTTCTGTCTGAGCGTTTCCAGCGGGTTGATTCCCAGTTTAGACAAGCCCTTGAGCTCGAGTTGGAACTGGATGGAATTCGAATATTGCTGGGTCGCTGTCGCAAAACGATGCGCCACGAGACGGAATTCCCAGCAGCCGTAATTATACTCGACCCCCACCAGCCCCTCGAGCAGCCGCCGGTCCTGGAAAGAGTGGTTGGCCCGGGCCAGCAGGGTCCAGCCGGGGGCTGCGCGGCCAAACGGCCACTGCGCTGAAATATCCACTTGCTTGATCGCGTCCCGGGTAAACCGGTAGCTGAAATTCAGGATGCGCCCGCCTTCGGCGTTGTAGCGGGCGGCGATGTTGGATCGCGCAAATTCCGTTTTGGAGGTCGAGTACTGGAAGCTCGAATCCAGAAACCAGGAATCCGACAGCTGGCCGGAGAGGGCTGCCAGCAGGTCCGACCGGCTGAGATTGCCCTGCTGCGGACCGGACAGACCAAGCGCCGCGCCCGAAAGGGTGACCTGTTGCGGACGGAAATAGTAGCGTTGGCCGATGGCGGCGCGCAGGCGCTCGATGCCGGTCGCGTTCTCGATCAGGCTGCTGGAGATGGCTGCCGTCATTTGCTTGGCGTCTGAGATACGGTCGCCGCCGACAAACAGGTTTTCATTGAAAATCTGCGAAAAGCTGAAGTCTGTTTCGGCAGTGGAAAAAATCGGCAGACGGCTCTGGTTGCGGAATGGCACGTACAGGAAGAAAAGACGAGGCTCCAGTGTCTGGGTGACGGCGCCGCCGCCGAGCATCAGCGGCCTTTCGAAAGCCAGACCGCTGTCAATGCTGACAATGGGCAGGGTGCGGTTGCCGCTTTCAAAGCCGGTGATGTTCCGGGTCAGGTCGTAGCGGGTGGCGTGGAAGCCGATCTTGGGGGTGAGGAAACCATAGGGCTGGTTGATCGGGTAGGCCAGCGAAGGATAGATCAGGAATCGGCGGCCGTTAACCAGCGTGGGATGCTGAAAATCGGTGAATTCGCCCACGGTGTTGAATTCAAATCCATTCCAGCGGTTGGGACGCGCATTGAACGCGACCTGCGGCGCGAGCTTGTACGGCGGGATAACCGGCAACGCCGGATCCTGCAGCGTCTGGAATGCCAGAAAGCGCGTGGTCAGGTCGCCGACAAAGCTGTTATAGGACAGCGTCGCCTCGCGCGGCAGGTTGGTCTGTGCGGTGTTGGCGATGCGCGTGGACAGGTCCCGGAAATAGTTGTCGTCCGATACCTTCTGCGCGTTCACCGAGGCGGTCCATCCTGGCATTGACCAGGCGGCCAGGTTCTGGAAATGCCGGGCGATGAACAGATACCTGTCGCGATCGATCACGCGGTCCCGCGGCAGGTACTCGGCATCCAGCTGCCCGAGATAGGCGCCGCCCAGATAGCGGAATTCGCCGCCGAGCTGCATTCCGCGTCAGTGTGGCGTCGAGATTGGGTGCGATATTCAGGTAATAAGGCACCGACAGTTCAAGGCCGCTGCTTGACGATGACCCGAACGTCGGCGACAGGAACCCGGATTTGCGTTCGCTATTGAGCGGAAATGTCATGTAGGGCAGGTACAGGATCGGCACGCCCTTGAACTGAACGAAGCCGTTGTAGCCGGTACCGACATTGCGCTCGCGATCCAGCGCAAGCTCGGAGATTTTCAGGTACCAGACATCCTGGTCCGGTTTGCAGGTGGTGTACATCGCGCCGAACAGGCGCTCCTTGTCCTCGCCCTCGAAGTTCATGCTGGTTGCGCCACCGCGCGCTTCATAGCGCTGGGTGGGACGGGTGCTGCTCTTGGAAAACAGGAAGCTTGGGCTTTGCAGCGTGCCGACTTCGTCGGCCACCTTCAAATCCAGGTCCACACCGGTGACGACGTCGCCGTCCCGGTCCATCCGAACCTTGCCGGGCGCCTTCAGTGTGTCGGACTTCTGGTCGTAATCCACGCGGTCGGCCCTGACTTCCATGTTGCCCTGCTGGAGCAACACGTTGCCGGTCGCGGTCACATTCTTCTGGTTGATGCCGTCGATCTGGTCCGCGGTAATCGTACGCGGCCCGTTCCGGGACGGCCTTTGCATGAGCGACGCCGGGGTCGGCAACAGGCGGTCGAGTTTGAGGCTCTCGCGAATTGCCGCGTCCAGCTCGCTCTGGTTCGGTGTGGTGACCTGCTGTGCCATGACAGCTGGTGCCGCCAGCAATGCAGCAAGGGGCAGCCAGCCGCGCAGGGCGTTGAGGCCGATGCACTTGGACGGTTGCAGCAACGCGGCGTGCAGTCGTGCGGAGGAGTGGCGCGGGAGGCGAATGATAAGATTCTCGTCTACGGAGGAAACACAAAGAATGACCGATCACACTTCGCCGCGCGTGGCAGCGATGCATGCATGGCTCGGCCCGCAGCTGGCACGGGACGGTATCACCGACTACGCCCTGGCACCGGCGTCGGATGACGCAAGTTTTCGCCGCTATTTTCGCATAACTGACTCCGCCGACACCGCACGCACCCGCATTGTGATGGACGCGCCGCCGCAGTTCGAGGATTGCCGGCCTTTCATAAAGGTGGCTGCGCTCTTGCAGGCAGGCGGCCTGAACGCGCCGCGGGTTCACGCACAAAATATCGACGACGGCTTTTTGCTGCTGGATGATCTGGGCACGCAGACCTATCTGGACGTGCTCGGCGAGTCGAACTTCGACCCATTGTTTCGGGCGGCCAACGAGGCGCTGGTGAAATGGCAACTGGCCTCGAAGCCCGGTGAGTTGCCGGAATATGATGAGCAGCAGATTCTCCGCGAGTTGAGCCTGTTCCCCGATTGGTTCATCAGCAAACATCTCGGCGTGACGCTGACGGCCCGCCAGCAGGCGGTGCTGCAATCGTCGTTTACGCTCATCGCCCGGTGCAATCTTGCGGAGCCGCGAGTATTTGTGCACAGCGACTACATGCCTCGCAACCTGATGGCGTGCGAGCCTGGGCCGGGCATCATCGACTTCCAGGACGCGGTATACGGCCCCATCAGCTATGACGTTGCGTCGCTCTACCGGGATGCGTTCATCTCCTGGGAGGAAGAGCGTGTCCTTGACGGCACAATCCGCTATTGGGAATCCGCCCGGCGGGCAGGTTTGCCGGTCAATCCTCAATTCGGCGACTTTTACCGCGATGTCGAATGGATGGGCTTGCAGCGTCACCTTCGAATCCTCGGAATCTTTGCGCGCATTCACTACCGGGATGGGAAGCCGCGTTACCTCGCGGATGCGCCGCGCTTCGTTGCATACGTGCTCAAGACCTTCCTGCGCTACGTCCACGTCGCCATCAAGCCGCGCGACATCCC
>CAYSKY010000123.1:0-8293 GCA_964431425.1 uncultured Burkholderiales bacterium | reverse complement strand
GCCATGGGGTCCTGAAATACCTCCAGATACTCCAGATCCAGTGGCTCACCAAGTTGCGAACCCATTTCATAGCCCTTGGGTGTGGCCACATGCAGCTTGAAATCCAGCACCCGCGCCGCTTCCAGCCAGGTGTAGCTCATGTTGTTGGCATCACCAACCCACGCAACGGTTTTGCCGGCGATGCTGCCACGCTGTTCGACAAAGGTGAAAATGTCGGCCAACACTTGGCAGGGATGGTATTCGTTGGTCAGCCCGTTGATCACCGGCACGCGCGAGTGAGCGGCGAAGCGTTCGACCTTGTGCTGCTCAAACGTACGGATCATCACCAGGTCAACCATGCGTGATATCACCCGTGCCGTATCTTCGATCGGCTCCGACCGGCCGAGTTGGGTGGACTGTGAATCCAGATGGATCGCCTGGCCACCCAATTGATAGATGCCGGCCTCAAAGCTCACTCGCGTGCGCGTCGAGCTTTTCTCAAACACCATGGCCAGCATGCGGTCCGTCAGCGGCTGGTAGGGGATGTAGTTCTTGAAACGGTGTTTGAGCACGCGCGTGCGCTCGAACAAGTGTTCATGCTCGGCGCGGGAAAAATCCTTGAATCGCAGAAAGTGGCGCATGGTCGGTATCGCAGGTTCGGTCACTAAGCCGCGACCTGTTGCTTGCAATCGAGGAATGCGCGTATGACGGGCGAGAGCCGGGCAACAATCTGCCGCGCTTCCTCGTCGTTGATGACCAGCGGCGGCAAGAGCCGGATGACGTTTTCCTGCGTCACGTTGGTGAGCAATCCCGCTTCCAACGCCATTTCCACGATGCCGCCCGCCGGCCTGTCCAGTTCAATACCCAACATCAATCCCATCCCGCGGACCTGCCTCACCCCGGGGACACCCGACAGAGACTTCTGAAATCCCGCCAAAAGGATTTCGCCCATCCGGGTTGCGTTGGCCAGCAGCCCATCTTCTTCCATGATCTGCAGCGTGCGCAACGCCGCCACCGACACGAGGGGACCACCGCCGAATGTCGTGCCGTGATTGCCGGGCTTGAAAAGCTGCGCAGCATGACCTTTGGCCAGACACGCGCCAATCGGCACGCCGGAACCAAGTCCCTTTGCCAGCGGCATGACGTCAGGAACGATGCCGGCCCACTGGTGCGCAAACCATTTGCCGGTGCGACCAATTCCGGACTGCACCTCGTCAATCATCAACAGCCACGACTTTTCGGTACAGACGTCACGCAACTGCCGCAAATAGTCGGCGCGCGCCGGCACAATGCCACCTTCGCCTTGTACGACTTCGGCGAGGACGGCAACCACATCATTGTTATGCTGCGCAATCGTCCGGATGGCGTCCAAATCGTTGTAAGGTATGCGTATAAAACCCGTAACGAGCGGTTCAAAACCGGCTTGCGCCTTGCGGGAGCCCGTCGCAGCCAATGTCGCCAGCGTTCTGCCGTGCCACGCCCGCTCCATCACGATGATCTGCGGGTTCGAGATGCCCCGCTGGTGGCCGTGCAATCGGGCCAGCTTGATGGCGCACTCGTTGGCCTCCGCCCCCGAGTTGCAGAAAAAGGCGTTGTCCATTGCAGAAAGACCACACAATTTTTCGGCGAGTGCGGCCTGCTCGGGAACCTGCACAAGGTTGGACGTGTGGATGAGCTTGCCGGCCTGTTCGGCGATCGCACGGGTCAACTTGGGGTGGGCGTGACCCAGACCGGAGACCGCAATACCGGCAAGCGCGTCAAGAATCTTCCGGCCATCGGTGGTCGTCAACCAGGCGCCGCTGCCATGGCTGAAGGCAACGTTCGCCGGTTTGTAAGTATTCATCAGGTGATTGGACTTCATCCGCAAACTCCTCGGCCACGGACGGCTACAAATTCGCCATGCAAAAAAGACAACGGCGGCCCGAAATGTTCGTCGGGGGCCGCCGCGCCGTTTCAAGAGGCACCAATATAGGACAAACCACTGTGCAGTGCAACATTGCACGGGCAGCCATCGCTATAATTCCAAGGGTCCGCAACATGTCGCGGAATATCCCCAGAAACCGGGCGCCTGGCGGCCCGAAACAGACCGAAAGTTTTCCAAACCACCATGGCTGCGCCGAAGAATACGCCCCCCGCTTCCGCGAGCCATGCTCATCGAATCATCATTGAAGGTATGACCCTGAAGGGCCGCGCCTTCAGGCCGAGCGATTGGGCGGAGCGTTTGTGCGGCGTCATGTCGACTTTTGGCGGCGACCAGCAAATGCGCTATTCGCGATATGTGCGGCCGGTGATGCTGGACGGCGTGCGGTGCGTCATTGTTGAACCCGCCCTGATCGACATCGAGCCGCGCGCCTACCGTTTCCTATTGGACTTCGCGTCGGACAATGAACTGGTGGTGATTGATCCCACGGTCCCGGCGGCTGGCGACTATTGCCCGGTGCCGGGCAACGCTTTGGAACAGCTCGCTGACTGAAGTCGCAAATCCCTTTTCAGACTGTGTGAATGCCAGCGCGCGGCGGCGGATGGAAGCGTTTAGCCGATGCCGGAAACTAAAAAACCGTCAGACATCGCTCCATGTTCAGGAGCTCAGTTGACGGTTTTTGACATCGCAGCCTTAAAGCGGCCGCAACGGGCCGCGAGGCGTTACAACTCAGGCGCGTGCGGAAGTCGCCGATTTGCCGGCGCCGATTGCCTTGATCGCGACCTGCAGGCGGCTCTTGTGACGCGCAGCCTTGTTCTTGTGAATGATTTTCTTGTCGGCGATGGAGTCGATCGTCGAGGTGGAAGCCTTGAATACCGCTTCAGCCTGCGCCTTGTCTCCGGAAGCGATCGCGGCTTTCACTTTCTTGATGGCGGTGCGCAATTCGGTGCGCTGAGCCATGTTGTGTGAACGCTGCTTGGTTGCCTGACGGGCGCGTTTGGCGGCTTGTTTGGTGTTTGCCATGGTTTTTCCAGAATCAAATCATAAATTTTGCGGGAAGCCTTGTATTATAGCGCGTCGCCAAGAAAAAGCAAACCCGCTGATTTTGCTGGGGATTTCGACCACTCTTGGCGCCGCCACCGCACTTCATGGCCCGCCCGCAGGCCCATTGCCCACGATGAATCTTTTGAAGGCCGCCGCATCGGTATCCGCGATGACATTCCTGTCACGGATTACCGGGCTCGCGCGCGAAATCATCGGTTTCAACCTTTTCGGTGCGACTGCGGCAATGGATGCATTTCAAGTGGCCTGGCGGATCCCCAATCTGCTGCGGCGCCTGTTTGCGGAGGGCGCGTTCAGCCAGGCATTTGTCCCGGTATTCGCGGAGTACCGGGCGTCCAGGACTGCCGCGGAAACGCGCGCGCTTGCCGACCACGTTGCGAGCCTGCTTGCGGCGGCACTGTTTGTCGTGACCCTTTTGGGAGTCGTGGCAGCCCCATTACTGGTGCTGGCCACAGCCTCCGGCTTTTCGCAGAGCGCCGACAAGCTGGCCCTGACCAGCCAGTTGGTGCGCATTACCTTTCCGTACATCTTCTTCATTTCACTGATTTCGCTTTCCGCCGGGATCCTGAACAGCTTCGGCAAGTTCAAGACTCCGGCTTTCACGCCGGTATTGCTCAATATCGCGGTCATTGCCTCGGCCGTACTGATCGCCCCCCACGTTAATCCGCCGGTACTGGCCCTCGCCATCGGCACGCTGGTTGGCGGCGTGTTGCAACTGGCTTTCCAGATCCCTGCACTTCGCAGCATCGGCATGTTGCCGCGCATTTCGCTGGGCGCACTGAAGTTCCGCAATGATGCAGGCGTGGCAAAAGTGCTTGCCTTGATGGGGCCGGCCATTCTGGGTGTTTCCGTCGCGCAAATCTCGCTGCTGATCAACACGCAAATCGCCTCGTTTCTGCCAACCGGTTCCGTTTCATGGCTCACCGCTGCCGACCGCCTGATGGAATTCCCCTCGGCACTGCTGGGCGTGGCGCTGGGCACGGTATTGCTGCCCTCACTTGTCAAGTTGAAGGCGGAGGACCACGAAGAGGCGTTTTCGCGCCTGCTGGACTGGGGCCTGCGACTGACGCTGATGCTGACATTGCCGGCCGCCGTGGCCCTGGGAATCATCGCGGTTCCGCTGATTTCCACCCTGTTCCAGCACGGGCACTTCGGGGCACAGGACGTGTTGATGACCCGTACGGCGCTGGTTGCTTACACCGTCGGGCTGGCCGGGATCATCCTGGTCAAGGTTCTCGCACCCGGATATTACGCACGCCAGAACGTAAAGACACCGGTGCGCATTGCCATGTTCACGCTGCTGATTACACAGATGCTGAACCTGCTGTTTGTGCCGTGGTTGCAGCACGCCGGCCTGGCGCTTTCCATCGGGCTTGGCGCCTGCCTCAACGCCGCCATGCTGTTCCATTTCATGCGGCGGGCAGGCATTTTTCAACCACAACCCGGCTGGCTATCGTTCTTGCTCAAGCTGGTGGTTGCTTTGTACCTGATGGCCGGCGCCCTTTGGTGGCTCGGCGGCGCCGACCAGCAATGGCTGGCATATGGCACGCTGGAGAAATGCACGCGCCTTGCGGTGCTGGTGGTGGCTGGTTCCACCGTCTACTTCGCCAGCCTGTGGTGCATGGGTTTTCGTCCGTCCGACTTTGCCCGGCGGGTCGATTCGTGATTCGCGCAAAACTGTATCGGCAACTTGTTCCAGCCGGGAGGGAGCTTGCACTCGCCATTGGCAATTTTGACGGCGTGCACCTGGGCCACGCCGCAATCCTTGACAGGACCAGGGCTGCGGCACAATCACTGAATCTCGCCCCGGCTGCCATGACGTTTGAGCCGTTGCCGCGTGAATATTTCGCAAAGCAGCGAAGCCAGGCGGCCTCCTCGCCGGCCCGCCTCATGAGCGCGACCGAAAAAATAGCGGCGTTGGCCGCAGCGGGTGTTGAACACATCTACATGCCGCGCTTTGACCGTTCGTTTGCAGCACAAACCCCCGATGAGTTTGCCGCTTCGCTCCAGCGCATGAATGTGCACTGGCTGATGGTCGGCGAAGACTTCAGGTACGGAAGCGGCCGCACCGGGGACATAGAAACCCTGACAGGTGAAGGTGCCCGGCTTGGGTTTACGGTTGAGGGCATGCAAGAAATTTCGAATTCGCAGGGACGCATATCGTCCACCGCCATCCGGACCGCGCTCGCCAAAGCCGATATGCCCGGAGCCACTCATATGCTGGGGCGCCCCTACTCATTGTTCGGTCGGGTCCTGCACGGCAAGAAGCTGGGGCGCACCCTGGGTTTCCCGACGGCCAATATTGCGCTCACCCACCGCAAACCCGCCCTGCACGGTGTGTTTGCGGTAAAATGCCGGTTAGTAACTCGCGGGCTCGAGGGAGTGGCGAGCAAGGGTGGGGTGACGCTCAACGGCGTTGCCAACCTTGGCACCAATCCGGTGGTTTCTTCAGAAAACCGCCATCATTTGGAAGTCTTCCTCTTCGATTTTTCGGGTGATCTCTATGGCAGGCGCATGGAAGTCACATTCATCGAAAAAATCCGCGATGAAATGAAGTTCCCGGGCCTGGATGCGCTCGTCTCGCAAATGCACGACGACACCGCTAGGGCTAAGACCATTCTGCGGATGATTGATGATGGACCAGAAGACTGACTACAAAAGCACGCTGAATCTGCCTGACACACCATTTCCGATGCGTGGTGATCTGGCCAAACGCGAACCGGCGTGGGTTGCACAGTGGCAGCAGGGCAACCTGTACGAACGCATTCGCAAGGCATCGGCCGGCCGGCCGAAATTCATCCTGCACGACGGTCCCCCGTATGCCAACGCGGCCATCCATATCGGCCATGCGGTCAACAAGATTCTTAAAGACATGGTGGTCAAGTCCCGGCAGCTGGCCGGCTTTGACGCGGTCTACATTCCAGGATGGGACTGTCACGGCATGCCCATCGAGATTTTTGTTGAAAAGCAGCATGGCAAGAACCTGCCGGCTGAAAAGCTGATGTCACTTGCAAGGGCGCATGCGGAGTCACAGATCGACCTGCAACGGAAGGACTTCGTTCGGTTGGGCGTACTGGGCGACTGGGATCATCCCTACAAGACCATGAACTTCGCCACCGAGGCCGCGGAGATCCGGGTGCTGGGACGGCTGTTCGACCGCGGTTTTGTTTATCGCGGACTGAAGCCGGTGAACTGGTGCTTTGACTGCCAGTCGGCGCTGGCCGAGGCGGAGGTCGAATACGAGGACAAAACCTCAATCACCATTGACGTTGGTTTTCCGATCGACGAAAGCGAACGCGGATCGCTGGCAAAGGCGTTTGGCCTGCCCGCGCTTCCGGATGGCCCCGTGTATGCAGTGATCTGGACGACGACACCGTGGACCATCCCGGCCAATCAGGCGCTGAATGCCCACCCCGAATTTGATTACGCCCTTGTCAAGACATCGCGCGGCCACCTGGTCCTCGCCGAGCAGCGCGTGGCTGAATGCGTGAAGAGCTATGCCCTGGAAGGCGAGATCGTCGCCGTCACCAAGGGGCAGGCGCTGGAGCGCATCGCTTTCCGGCATCCGTTCTACGACCGGCCGTCACCCGTCTATCTGGGCGACTACGTCACGCTGGATACCGGCACGGGAATCGTGCATTCGTCGCCTGCCTACGGCATGGATGACTTCAATTCCTGCAAACGCTACGGAATGAAGAATGAGGAAATCCTCAATCCCGTCATGGCCAACGGGCAATACGCCTCCTCGCTCCCGCTTTTTGGTGGCATGAATATCTGGAAGGCCCAGCCTGAAATCGTCCGCGTCATCGGCGAGTCGGGGGCGCTGTTCCAAACGTCAAACTTCAAGCACTCTTACCCGCACTGTTGGCGGCACAAGACCCCGACGGTGTTTCGAGCGACCTCCCAATGGTTTGTCGGCATGGACCGCAAGGGCCACGGGGACGCGAAAACCTTGCGCGAAACGGCACTGGCCGCCATTGATGCCACCACTTTTTATCCTGCGTGGGGCAAGGCACGCCTGTACGGCATGATCGCCAACCGGCCAGATTGGTGTATTTCTCGCCAGCGCAACTGGGGGACGCCAATCCCGTTTTTTCTGCACAAAGAGACCGGCGAGCCGCATCCGCGCACCCTTGAGTTTCTCGAGCGGATCGCAGCCCGCGTCGAACAGGATGGCATCGAAGTCTGGCGCCGCATAACGGCTGAAGAAATCCTGGGTGCGGATGCAGCGCATTACGAGAAGATCAATGACACCCTGGATGTGTGGCTGGATTCGGGTGCGACGTTCAGTACCGTGATGGCAAATACACCGGCATTGGTAAAGCCGGCGACCGATGGCAAGCCGGGTCAGGCTGACCTGTACCTTGAGGGATCGGACCAGCATCGGGGCTGGTTCCACTCCTCGCTGCTGGTTTCATGCGCACTCGATGGCCGCGCACCGTACCAGAGCCTGCTGACCCACGGGTTTGCGGTGGATGGGCAGGGGAAGAAGATGTCGAAGTCCCTGGGAAACGTGGTGCTGCCCCAAAAGGTTTCTGACACGCTGGGCGCCGAGATTCTCCGGCTTTGGGTGGGCCTGACAGACTATTCAGGCGAGCTGTCCATTTCCGACGAAATCCTCAAGCGGGTGGTAGAAAGCTACCGTCGTATTCGCAACACGTTGCGCTTCCTGCTGGCAAACACCGCAGATTTTGACGCCACAGCACAGGCCCTGCCGGTCGATCAATGCCTGGAAATCGATCGTTATGCAATGCTGCTGACAGCGGATCTGCAGGCCCGGGTGCTGGAGCACTTCGAGAAGTTTGAGTTTCAGCCTGCCATGCAGGCCATCCAGAATTTCTGCTCCGAAGATCTCGGCGGCTTCTACCTCGACATCCTCAAGGACCGCCTGTATACCAGCGGTGCGAATTCCGCGCCGCGCCGCGCCGCGCAAACCGCACTGCACCATATTCTGCAGTCGATCACCATGCTCATCGCGCCGGTGCTGTCTTTTACCGCAGAGGAAATCTGGTCCACGCTGCATGCGGGGGCGGACGACAGCGCCTTTCTGCATGGGTTTCACGAGCTCCCGCTGCCCGCCGATGCGGAAGCATTGCGCCTGCGCTGGAAGCGCCTGCGCGAAATTCGGGCGGTCGCACTCAAGGAGATTGAAGAGCGGCGGACGGCTGGTGAAATTGGCTCCTCACTGCAGGCTGAACTGGAATTTGCCGCCAATCCCGACGACCTGAAATTACTGGCGTCACTGGGCGATGATTTGCGCTTTGTGGTGATTACGTCGAGCGCGATCGCGCGCACGGCTTCATCGCCGGTGGGCGAAGGCGTGACCTGCCG
>CAYSKY010000122.1:1980-8380 GCA_964431425.1 uncultured Burkholderiales bacterium | reverse complement strand
CACCCTGGCCTCGCCGTCTTCCCTGCCAGCCAGCGAAGGATCAGCGACCGTTACGCTGTCCGGCGAACTGGGAGCCTTGAAGGCCGATGCGAAAGTTGATGGCGCCTTCGATGCCAAACGCGTTGAACAGCTCAAGGCGGCTATCGCCGACGGCTCGTTCAAAGTCAACGCCGAAGTGGTTGCTGACAAAATGATTTCCGGCAACCTCGGCGCATTAACAGGAACGAAACCCTGACGAGCCCGACATGACCATTGCGCTTCAACCTGAAATAGAAAACACCCTGGAAGACCTGCTGAACCGGGAAACCGGCGAGTTGGTTCAGTTCATCAGCCTCCTCGAGGAGGAACTGGACGCCCTCGCGGTCGGCCATTCCGAGGTTGTGCAGGATTGTGCAAGTCGCAAACAGCACTTGCTTGGCCGCATTTTTGCCACCCGCGATGCGGTCAATGCTGTGGCGCGCCGCTCGTCCAACAACCCGCAACTGAAGTCCGCGGAGTCATGGCTGGCCCGCACCTCGTCGGCCAAAGTCCGGCAGGCTTTCGATCTGCTGACCGAGCACGCCGAGCAGGCCCGCCAATTGAATCAGCTTGCCAGCCGCCTGATCCAGGTCCGTTTGCGTGGTGTCAAGGACCGGCTCGACCTGATCAACCCGGCTGTGCGCATGGAAGCCGTGTATTTTCCGGAAGGCGGCGCGTCAGCGGCGATGGCATCCAAGGGCATCATCGGCCGCGCCTGACCAACCAATCCCCCGTTTGTCGCCGGCGCCTGTGAGCAGTCACAGGCGCCGGTTTCGTTTGAGGCCCACTTTCGTGGCCGACCAGGGTGCGCCGGCCCGAAATGCGCGGCCGGGCGGTTGCGATCGGTCAAACAGAGCCCAGGCCGCGCCGATAAGGTGCATATCGCCCGACGAGCGGGCTAAAGTAATGCGGCGTGAATCCGTAAATATCCATAGGCGGCGAAGTTGATTTGCTGCCGGGGCTTATTTTCCTGTCGCGGATGCCATGACCTTCATCGATACACCATTACCGAATGCCAAGTCCTGGATTCACCAGTTCGGACAGACCGAGCTGCCGGTATTGGCGCGTACGGCGAAGGCGATTGTGGCGTTGCGGGAGCGCATCGACGAACTGGCGCCACGCGATATTGCGGAAGTCGTCATCGAGGACCCGCTGATGACGCTGCGTGTCCTCAAGTGGGCGGGCGAGCATCTGGAAAAGAACATGCGCTATTCCCGCTCCAACCTCGGCAACGACATCGAGACCGTGGAAGAAGCCATCGTCAGCACCGGCATCGCCCCGTTCTTCCGGCAATTCGAAGAGCTGGAAACGGTGGAGGTGCGACTGGCCAGCATGCCGCAGGCGCGCCTGGGGTTGCTGAAGGTACTGTCGCGCTCGCTGGTTGCGGCGCAGTTTGCACGCGATTGGGCCGGCTACCGCAATGACGTCGACATTCAGGTGATCACCGAGGCGGCCATGCTGCATGAGGTGGCCGAGATTCTGGTCTGGCTGTATGCGCCGTCACTTGCGCAGCGCCTGCAGTTCATGCAGCACACCTACCCGCACATGCGCACACGCGACTTCCAGAAGTCGATTCTCGGCATTTCCTTCAATGAGCTCGAAGTACTCATCATGAACGAATGGCGCCTGTCCAACCTGCTGCGCAAGCTGGTGGATGACTCCCACGCCGATACGGCACAGGCACGGAACGTGTTGCTGGCAGTGAACCTGGCCAGGCACCTGGCCAACGGTAAGAATGATGCGGCGATCCCGGACGATCTGGCCGGCGTTGCCGACCTGCTGCACACGTCGGTGGAGTGGGTGACCGAACGGGTGTTCCCGCCGCCGCCCGAGGAGACTCCGGTCGTTGCGCGCGCTGTTCAGCCGCAAATGGGCTTCGCCGCGGGCTGACAGCAACCGGGTTGAAACCGGGTGGTACGGCGGTTCAGACGTCCTTCAGCTTTGAGCGCAACCGGGTAACCGCCTGGGTATGCAACTGGCAGATACGTGATTCGGTGACGCCCATGATGGCTGCGATTTCACGGAAGTTCATTTCCTGCTCATAGTAGAGGCCCATCAACTGTTTTTCGCGCTCCGGGAGTTCGTCGATGCGCTTGACGAGTTCCGTTCGGAAACGCTTGTCGTTGAGGACTGCCAACGGATCGGATGCGGTATCGGGGTCAGCCACGTAGCGGTCGAGGTAGCTGCCGTTCTCGTCGTCCGAACCGTAGTCGTCAAAGTAGAACAGCTGGGATCCCTTGGCGTCCTGCAGCAGCTCCTGATAGCGCTCCAGCGGGATGTTCATTTCGCGGGCGATCTCGCTCTCGCTGGCCGAACGGCCCAGGCGGTGTTCCAGTTTGGACATCGCGGATTCGATGGCACGCTGGTTCTTGCGCACGCTGCGCGGCAACCAGTCGTTGTTGCGCAATTCGTCGAGCATGGAACCGCGGATCCGCTGGTTGGCGTAGGTTTCAAACTGCGTGCCCTGGCCCTCCTCGTAGCGGCTGATGGCATCCATCAGGCCGATCATGCCCGCCTGGAACATGTCGTCATATTCGACATTGGCCGGCAACTTGCCCAGAAGATGGTGGGCGAGACGCTTGACCATCGGGACATATTGCTGGAGCTGCGCGTCGCGTGAGAGTGTTCCCTGTGCCGTATACATATCGTTGGTTCCCTTCATTTCAGTCTTCCTTCAGGGCATAGCGACCGATGCGCCAGGCCTGCATGTACTGCACCAGCTTGGAAATCTGCGAGGCGGCACCGCTCTCTGGTGCAACCCGGTAAACAGAGCATTGGGCGCGGTCCGCGGCGACAAACGCCGAGTCCCGTGTCACGGAACCGCCGTATTCGATGCCCACGCCAAGAAATTTGCGGGCTGTGTCGGCGAGCCGGTTGAAGGCGGCAAGCCCCTCGTCCTCGCTGTCGACCCGGTTGACCACAACGCGGAACGCCAGGTGGTCGCGCTCGGCCCGGGCGCGCTTGATCTCCGAATATGTGGCGGTCAGGGACGGTCCGTCCGATGTGGTGACAAACACCAGATCGTCGCGGTGATCGACCAGCGATGCGACCTCGAAACCATGCCCCGCGAGGATCAGCGTGTCGAACGGCTCCGCCAGGCGGCGGAAGCCGAGGAACAGTTGCTCCGCGTCACCGGCGGACTGCGTGAAATCTGCGAATCCGGATTGCGCTTTGAGGAAATGGAGGCCCTCGGCTGACCTGATCACGACGTCCTCGAATGCCATCTCACCGGAGAGCAGGCTGGACAGATCATGCGGCGTGCGCAGGCCCATTGCCGGCGCGATGCCCTTGGCGGCGGTATCGAGCACGATGACGCGCTGCCCGCTTCTCACCAGGCTGACGGCCATGCTGGACACCAGTGCGCGATAGCCCATGCCGCGCCGTGCCGAGGTCACCGGAAGCACTGCCAGTCCGGCCGGCTGCTCAAAGAGCTCCCGCAGCCCGGTGGCCTGATCTTGTCCGGATTCAAACACGGCTGGCCTTGCCGGCTGTCCGCCCGGAGGCAGCGGTCAGGATCAGCGGAATCTCGGTGGCGTCCAGCGCGAAGGCGGGAGCCGCACCATGTTTCAGGGCGCGGTGTACCAGATACTGCGAGTTGGCCGGATGCAGGTCTTCGGGCACGCGTTGCCCGTTGGTGACGTATTGCAGTTCCAGACGGTGGCGGATGATGCAGTCCAGTACGAAGCCGTATTTGACCGCTTCGTCGATCTTGCTGATGACCACCTTGCCGGCGCGACGGTTGCCGAAGTTGCCGTACAACCGGACGACGTCGTCAAGGGTCTCACCCTGTGCACTGGCATTGAGAAACAGCACAGGCTCGATGCTGGGCGAGTTGAGCATCGCCATCTGCCCGGCGAGGCGGCTGTCGCGCTGGCCCATGCCGACTGTGTCGATCAGCACCAGGTGTTTGTCGCGCATCAGCGAAATCAGGTCGGCGAGCGTCTGGCCGTCGCGGGCGGTATGCACCGTCACGCCCAAAATTTTGCCGTAGGCGCGTAACTGGTCTTCGCCCCCGATACGGTAGTTGTCCACCGTGATCAGGCCCAGGCTCTTGGCCCCGTATTTGACCGCGCAGCGCGCGGCCAGTTTGGCCGCGGTGGTGGTTTTCCCCACACCGGTCGGCCCGACCAGCGCATACACGCCACCGCGGTTGACCATCGCATCTTCCTCGCCAGCGACGGCAAGGTTGCGCATCAGGGTGTCCTGCAGCCACGCGCTGGCCTGGGCTTCGTTGAAATCAGCCGGCAATTTCTCGGCGATGGCCCGTGCCAGCAGCGGTGTGAATCCGGCTGAAAGCATTTGGGAAATCTGCCGTGCCTGCAGCGGGCGGCGCGAGGCGGTTTCCCGCCACGACAGCGCGTCCATCTGCCCCTGCAGGATGGTCTTCATTTGCAGGATTTCGTTGATGATGCGCGTATCCGGCTCGCGTGCCGGCTCGCTTTTTGGTGCCGCTGCCACCACTTCCTGCCGGGCGGGTTTGGCGACCGGGGCGGGTGAACGCTTCACTTCGGCGCGCTGGACAAACTGGATGAATGATTCGGGCGCCGGATCCGTCATGGGGGGCAGCACTTCCTTCTCCGGCTGCCGCCGCCCTTGACCAAAGCCAACGGCCTTGCTGATCCTGGCCTGTGCGGCATGCGCCACACGCGCGATGGTCGGCAGGGTGGCGGGATCCGGTGTGGACACCTGCGCCTGGACTGCGGGCTTCGGGCTGCGTTCGATCAGGAGTTCAATATCGTTGGGTGCGGAGGCGATCACTTCGACGCCTCCCTCGACATCCCGGTTGGAGAGGATGACTGCCTCGTCCCCCAGCTCGGCACGAACCAGCTTGATGGCTTCGCGGGATGTGGCGCTGAAATATCGTTTCACGCTCATGCTTGTGCTCCTACAACGGTGCTAACGCGGATTGCGGAAAAATCGGGGATCTCGCCGTGGCCCAGGACTTTCAGGCGGGGGGCCGCCCGCTTCATCAGCCTGGCCAGCGGAGTGCGCAGGCGGTCAGGTACCAGCAGCACGGCCGGCAGGCCCAGACCTTCCTGGCGCTCCGAGGCTTCGGCGGTGCGGCTGACGATCATTTCCCCCAGACCGGGTTCAACCGCGAGTGCATCGCCCGGGTTGGCAGAGAGCGCCTGGCCCAGCATGCGTTCGATCTCCGGATCGAGCGCGATGATGTCCAGCTCGCGGGTCTGGCCGTAGATGCGGTGGACGATGAACCGACCGAGCCGGCTGCGAACGGCATTCGTGAGGTCTGCAGGGTTCTGGGTTTGAGCGCCGGTCTCGGCGACTGCATCGAGTATGGTGCGCAGGTCGCGGATGGGGACACCTTCCTCGAGCAGGCTCTGCAATACCTTCTGGAACGTGGCCACTGAGATGAGCTTTGGCACAATGTCGTCCAGCAGCTTGGGCGCGTACTTGTTGACGTGCTCCATGAGCGATTGAGTTTCCTGCCTGCCCAGCAACTGGGCGGCCTGGGTATGCATGAGGTGCGAAAGATGGGTCGCCACCACCGTCGCGGCATCCACCACCGTGTATCCCTGTGTCTGGGCGAACTCGCGCTGCGTCGCCTCAATCCAGGTGGCCGGCAGGCCGAAGGCGGGGTCGCGCGTGGTGGTGCCCGACAATTGGGTGCTGGCGTCGCCCGGGTTGATGGCCAGCAACATTCCCGAGATGGCTTCACCTTCGCCGACGACCACGCCCTTGAGCGTGATGCGATATGCGTTGGGTTTGAGCTCCAGGTTGTCGCGGATGTGCACGGCGGCCGGCAGGAAGCCGATCTCCTGGGCAAATTTCTTGCGGATGGCCTTGATGCGCTTGAGCAGTTCCCCTTCCTGCCCCTGGTCGACCATGGGGATGAGGCGGTAACCCACTTCCAGCCCCACGGTGTCGACCGGCTCCAGGTCGTCCCACGAGGCTTCGTCATTGATGACAGGGGCCGGGGCGGCGACGGGGGCCTGTTGCGCAATCTTGGCCCGTTCAGCCAGCCACCATGCGCCGTAGCCCATCGACGAGGCCATCAGGATAAAGGCGACGTGCGGCATGCCCGGGATGACGCCGATCAGCAACAGCACTCCGGCGGTGAGTCCCAGCGCGCGTGGGATCGTAAAGAGCTGATTGGAAATCTGCGTGCCGATGTCCTGGTCGGTGCCCACGCGGGCGACGATGAGGGCCGCGGCAACCGAGATCACCAGCGCGGGAATCTGCGCGACCAGGCCGTCGCCGACCGCCAGCAGGATGTAGTTGTTGGCGGCCTGGCCGATTGAGAGGTTGTGTTGGGCCACACCGATGATGAGGCCGCCCACGATGTTGATGAACAGGATCAGGATGCCGGCGATGGCGTCGCCACGGACAAACTTGGAAGCGCCGTCCATCGACCCGAAGAACT
>CAYSKY010000122.1:785-1970 GCA_964431425.1 uncultured Burkholderiales bacterium | reverse complement strand
GGCCATCTGTTTGCCGGGCATGGCGTCAAGGGTGAATCGGGCCGACACCTCGGCGATGCGCCCGGCACCCTTGGTGACGACCACGAAGTTGATGACGACAATGATGGAAAACACAATGATGCCGACCGCAAAATTGCCGCCGATCAGGAAGTGCGCGAAGGCCTCGATCAGTTTGCCCGCCGCATCGCCGCCGGTGTGCCCGTTGAGCAGCACCACGCGGGTCGATGCCACATTCAGTGACAGGCGCAGCAGGGTGGTCACCAGCAGGACGGTGGGGAAGGCCGCAAATTCTAGTGGCTTGCGGGTGTAAACCGCCACCAGCAGCACCACCAGCGACAGCGCGATGTTGAAGGTGAACAGCAGGTCCAGCGCAAACGCGGGCAGTGGCAGGATCATCATCATCAGAATCATGAGGATGACGATCGGTGCGGCCATGGTCCGCCACGGCACCTGGGTGAGGTTCAAGCGGGTCAGGACGGCATTCATGCGGCCTGCTCCTGGGGATCAAGTCCGGCGGGAATGTCGATCAGCCCGGGCTCGTGCAGGGTCATGCCGGGGCTCAGGTGCTTGAGCTGGTAGACATAGGCGAGCACCTGGGCAACGGCGTTGTAAAGGGTCACCGGCACTTCGTCACCCACCTCGGCGTGACGGTGAAGTGCACGTGCCAGGGCGGGTTGCTCCATGATGGGCACACCGTGTTCGCTGGCGATGCCGCGGATTCGGGCGGCCACCAGGTCGGCACCCTTCGCCACCACCCTTGGGGCACCCATTTTCTTGTCGTCATAGGCCAGGGCCACGGCGAAGTGGGTCGGGTTGGTGACAATCACGTCGGCATCCGGAATGGCTTCCATCATGCGGCGACGCGCGGCATCACGCTGCAGGCCGCGGATCCGGGCTTTCACATGTGGATCGCCGTCGCTTTCCTTGGATTCGCGCTTGACTTCCTCGGCCGTCATTTTCAGGGCCGAATGATGACGCCAAAGTTGTGCCGGCACGTCGATCAAGGCGGCGATGGCGAGCACCCCGACCATGCCACCCAGGCTGGTGAGCAGCAAGGCGCCCGCGTGCGACATGGCCAGTTTCAGGGGAGTGGCCGCCAGCTGCGCGAACGCTTCGCGATTGTTGATCAGCATGGTGACCGTCACGGCGGTGAGGGCGGTTGCGATCAGGGCGGCCTTGCCCATT
>CAYSKY010000122.1:0-775 GCA_964431425.1 uncultured Burkholderiales bacterium | reverse complement strand
AAAATGCGACCCAGGCCGGCAATAGGGCTCAACTTGCCCAAGTCCGGCATGATGGGTTTCAAGGTGAAATTCCACCCACCCAGTGCGAGCGGTGCGGCGATGGCCGCGAGCAGCAGCAGGGCCAGCACGGGAATGGAAGCAATCAGGGCCGCCCCGGTGAAAGTCATGAGACGCAGGCCCATGGAGGCGGGGGTGATGACGGCGGCGTGGTCAAACCGGAGCCCCTGTGCCATCAGGTCCATGGAGTCCTGGAACAGCATCGGACCCAGTCCCATCAGGCCGAACAGGGCGGCACCGAGTATGAGAAAACTGGCGAGTTCCTTCGAGCGCGGCACCCGGCCTTCGGTGCGGGCGTCCTGCAGGCGTTTTTCCGAGGCCGGCAGATTGCGGTCTTCGGCGCTTTTTTCTTGATCAGACATGGCGTGACAATTGGTTTCCCATGTCAGCCATTATTCCGTTCACGCCTGGAATGTAAGGCGCGAATATCGGGGGAAATCGCCCCCATTTACCCGTATGACGACCATCGAAGCCGGCAACCGGCACCGAGCGGGCGGGATGCCGAGCCGGTGCTGGCGCAATCGGTACTGCCGTGCCGTGTCAGAAGCCCAGGCTCGCCAGCATGTCATCCACCTGCGACTGGCTGGTCACCACGTCCGTCCGGTTCTCGGTGTTCATCGCCGGACCATCGATAAAATCGGTCTCGACGTGGGCCGGCCGGACAATCTGGTCCGCTGGCGTCGTTTTCCTCTGCATGCTGCGGGGGAGCGACTTCTGC
>CAYSKY010000121.1:0-8401 GCA_964431425.1 uncultured Burkholderiales bacterium | reverse complement strand
AGGCGGTACTGGTGGCGGCAGCGCTTTCGCTGGTGGCGTTTGTGCTCGTGCTGACATTCCTGAACACGCTGACCATCGCACTCTCGTTTGCCGCGCTGTTCCTCGCGGCGACGTACCCGTTCACCAAGCGCTTCTTCGCCATGCCGCAGGCGTATCTGGGCATCGCGTTCGGCTTTGGCATCCCGATGGCCTTCGCCGCGCAAACGGGGGCCGTGCCGATGCTGGCCTGGTGGATGCTGGTGGCCAACATTTTCTGGACGCTGGCCTACGACACCGAGTACGCCATGGTGGATCGTGACGACGACATTCACATCGGCATCAAGACCACGGCGCTGCTGTTCGGCCGTTTTGATGTGGCCATGGTCATGGCCTGCTATCTGGTGACGCTGGGCATCCTCACCGGCATCGGCAAGTTTCTCGGGCTGGGCTGGCCGTATTTCACCGGTGTCACATTGGCTTGCGGCATCGCGCTCTATCACTACACGCTGATTCGCGAGCGCCAGCGCGACAACTGCTTTCGCGCCTTCCTGCACAACAACTGGTTCGGCTTTGTGGTGTTCTGCGGACTGATGTTCGACTACGCGCTGCTGCGCTGACCATCGCGCATCACTTTCTGCGCAGCGCCTCGCGCGCGATATCGATAAAGGCCCGCGTCTTGGCCGGCGGCTCGCCGCTGCCGGCGTAGACCGCAAACAGAAACAGTTTCTGCATCCCGCACTGCGGCAGCAGGCGTGTCAGGTGACCCGCTTCCACCTCGGCACGGATCGTGGAATCCGGAAAGGCGCCGATGCCCGCCCCCGCCATCACCAGGCTTTTCACGGCCGAGGAGCTGGCCGACGAAATGGCGCCGTGCATACGAACACTGACCTTGCGGCCCGTGCGCAGCGTGTAGGCATAAGTCCAGGGCGTGGGCAGTACTGACAATGCGATCCATTCATGGTCGGCCAGGTCTTCGGGCTTTTTCGGCACACCGCGCCGTGCCAGATACACCTCGGAAGCTGCCGTCCACAGTTCCAGTTCCGCCAGCTTGGCGGCGCGCAAGCGCGAATCGCGCATGGGCCCGATGCGCACGGCCAGGTCATAGCGCTCCGCGATCAGGTCCACCTGCAAGTCGGTGGGGAAGTAATCAATACGCATCCCGGGAAAGCGTTCACGGAAGCGTGCGATCCAGCCGGCCACCATAGGCGCTGATTCCTGCGGGCTGGTGAGGCGCAGGGTGCCGGTCGGCTGTGCGCGGCCGGTGCGGGCCCGCTCCACGGTGGCGTCGGCCTGGTCCAGCAACGCGCGGCAATCGGCCAGAAACGCCTCGCCCGCCTCGGTGATGGACAGCTTGCGCGTGGAGCGCTGCAGGAGCTGCGCGCCCAGTTCGCGTTCCAACCGTGCCACGGCGTGGCTCACCGCCGACTTGGCCACGTCCATGCGTTCGGCCGCCGCCGTGAAGGAGCCCGCATCGGCGACGGCGACAAAGGCGGCGATGCGATCGAGGTTGATCCCGGGTGACTTCATATTGTTCAGAAATTCAGGACAATGAATTATGCGCCGGCCGCTTTTTCCGGACAATGCCGGCGCGCATGATGGCGTCACGTTGCATCCACACCCCACTTTTTTGAAAGGCACCATCATGTTTGTTCTGCTCGGTTCCAACGGCAACATCACCTCTAAAGCCGCCCGCATTCTGCTTTCCCAAGGCAAACAGGTCCGCGTGGTCGGCCGCAGCGCGCAAAGCCTCGCCGCACTGAAGGAGGCGGGTGCAGAAACCGCCATCGGCGACCTCACCGACCTCGACTTCCTCACGGGCGCACTGCGCGGCGCCGAGGCGGTCTACACCATGATTCCGCCCAACTACACCGCGCCTGACATGCAGGCCGACCAGGACCGGCTGGGCGAAGCCATTGCCAAAGCCATTGCGGCCGCCGGCGTAACGAAGGTCGTGAATCTGTCCAGCACGGGCGCCCATCTGGCGGAGGGTACCGGCCCCATCGCAGGTCTTCACCGCCAGGAATTGCGGCTCAATGCCTTGCCCGGCGTGAACGTGCTTCACCTGCGGCCCGGCTACTTTTTCGAGAACCACTTCAATGCCATCGGCACCATCACCGCCATGGGCATATACGCCGACATGGTGGATTCGAACACGCCCATCCCGATGATCGGCACTGGCGACATTGCCGTGATCGTGGCGCGCGAACTGGCCGCCTTCGGTACACAGGGCAAGGCGGCGCTTCACCTGCACGCGCCGACGCACTACACCCAGGCCCAGTCGGCTGCCATCCTCGGTCGCGCCATCGGCAAGCCCGACCTCCAGCACGTGAGCGCGTCGCCCGCCCAGGTTAAAGCCGGCATGATCGCGCACGGCCTCTCGCCGGATGTGGCCGACAAGTTCGAAGAAATGAGCCGCGCCTTCGGTCAGGCCTCGTTCACCAGCGCCCTCGCAGCAGGGCCGGTGGAAATCACGCCCACCACCCTGGAAGCGTTCGCGGCCAGCGTGTTCAAGCCGGCGTTTGAAGGGACGGGGAAGGCGGCATAAGGGGGCGCGAAGGCGCCGCGTATGCAGGCATGGGCAGGCACGAAAACCCGGTTTCGCTCCTGCCACTGGCCGTAGAATCCCTGCACTCACCCCTGCAAGGATTCACTATGACCCCCAATGTTTATCTCGCACCCGGCCTGCGCACGCCGTTCTGCAAAGTGGATGGTCCGCTCAAGGGCTTCGATGCCATCAGCCTGTCGGTGCCGGTGGTGCAGGCCATGGAGCGCATCGCGCGGCCGGATCTGCTGGTGTGGGGTACGGTGATCCCGTCGCTGCGCTGGAGCAACATCGCCCGCGAAGTGCAGATGGACGCGAAGCTGGATCCGGCCACGCCGTCCTTCAGCACGGTGAAGGCCTGCTCGACCTCGATGGTGGGCGTGTTCGAGGCCGCGGGCATGCTCTCCGCGCACGCGCCGCTGGCAATGGTGGGCGGCGTGGAAGCCATGAGCCAGGTGCAGATCGGCCTCACGCAGGGCTTTTCCAACTGGCTGCGCGCGGTGATGCAGGCGCGTTCGTTCGGCCAGCGCATTGATGCCATCGCCTCGGTGAAATTCGGCGACATCCGGCTCGACATCCCCAGCGTGAAGAACCGCAGCTCGGGCAAGAGCATGGGCGAGCACTGCGAGGAGATGGCACAGCAGTGGAAAATCCCGCGCGAGGCGCAGGACAAGATTGCCTATGAAAGCCACCGCCGCGCGGTGAAGGCCATGGCCGATGGCTTTTTTGACGACCTGGTACTCAACATCAACGGTACGGCCAAGGACGGCATTCCGCGCGCCGACTCCACCGAGGAAAAGCTCGCGAAGTTGAAGCCGGTCTTTGATCGCGGCAGCGCGGGCACCGTCACCGCTGGCAATGCCTCGCCGCTGACCGACGGCGCGGCCGGCATCTGGGTGGCCAACGACGCCGGGCTGGACAAGCTGCCCGCGCGCCTGCCGCGCGTGAAGCTGATGGACTACGAAATCGCCGGCGTGGATATTGCAAAGGAGGGCCTGTTGATGGCGCCGGCCTATGCGATTCCGCGTTTGCTCGCGCGACACGGCCTGGCACTCGCGGATATCGACCTCTTTGAAATCCACGAGGCGTTCGCCGCGCAGGTGCTGTGCAATGTTGCCGCCCTCGAGTCCGAGTCGTTTGTGCGCGCCAAGGCCGGCGTCAACAATCCCATGGGCAAGTTTCCGTGGGAGCGCCTCAACCCCAACGGCGGCAGCGTGGCCATCGGCCATCCCTTCGGCGCCACCGGCGCGCGCATTCTGTCGCAGGCGACCAAGGAACTGGCGGCACTGGGTGCGGGCAAAAAAGCCATCGTCAGCATTTGCGCCGACGGCGGCCTCGGCACAGTGGCCCTGCTGGAGTCGATCTAGCGCCATCGCGCCGTCACGCACTGCTACAGAAGGACGCCGCGCGCGGCATTAACCTCGGCATTCGGTTCGGGGAGATTGCACATGGTGCGTCGCGTGTTCATAGCCTTCTGTGCCTGGCTGTCGCTGGGCGCGATGGCACAGGATTTCGATATCCAGAAAGTGGCCGAAGGCGTTTATGCCGCCATTCGTCGCGAGCCGCCGGGCCTTACGTTCGTGGCGAACACGGTGTTCATCATCAATGACGATGACGTGGTGGTGGTCGACACCGGCGTGGGCCCGGCCACCGCAAACACCTTGATCGCCGCGCTGAAGACGCTCACACCCAAGCCGGTGCGTTACATCGTGAACACCCACTGGCACGATGACCACATGATGGGCAACCAGGCCTGGCGCGCGGCGTATCCCGGCGTCGAGTTCATCGGCCACGCCAACACCGTTGCTGAAATGAACACCACCGGTGCTGGCAACCGCAAGCAGCTGCTCGAAGGCGGCCCGGCGTTTGCACAACAGATCCGCGATGCGCTGGCCAAAGACGTCAACCTCGCGGGCAAGCCGATCACGCTGGAGGAGCGCGCGAGCTACAGCGCCGACGTGCGCTGGGCCGAACGCTACTTCGCCGAAGCGCCGGACTTCAAGCCGGTGGCGCCGACCCTGGCCGTGGGCAACGCGCTCACGCTCACACGCGGCAACCGGCGCATCGACATCCTGCACCTGGGCCGCGCCCACACCGCCGCCGACCTGGTGGTGCATCTGCCGGTGGAAAACATTGTCGTCAGCGGCGATCTCATCGTCTGGCCGGTGCCGCTGTTCGGCAGCACGTCGTTTCCGATTGATTACATCGCCACGCTGGAAAAACTGCTGGCACTGAAACCCGCGCTCATCGTGCCGGGGCACGGGCCGGTGCTGCGCGACGACCGTTATGCGCGGCAAATGCTGTCGCTGCTACAAGCCATCGAATCACAGGTGCGCGCGGCGGTGGCGCGAGGTGAGGCTCTGGAAGCGGCGAGAAAGAGCGTCAACCTGGAAACTTTCCGGACGTCGTTTGCCGGCGACAGCGCATTGAAAGCCCTGCTGTTCAACAGCTACGTCGCCGGCCCCGGCGTGGCGCGCGCGTACCAGCAGATCAGCGGCCGCCTGTAGTTGATCTTGAAGTTGACCATCCACCGGCGCGGGCATACATTGCGCCGATCACATCCGAAAGGGAGGCCGTATGGGAACCCGTGATCCGCGCGTTGACGCCTACATCGCCAAGTCGGCCGACTTCGCCCAACCGATTCTCAAGCACCTTCGTGAGCTGGTGCACAAGACCTGCCCGGACACCAGTGAAACCATCAAATGGAGCATGCCGTTTGTGGAATACAAGGGAGGCGTGTTCTGCAATTTCGCGTCATTCAAACAGCATTGCGCGTTTGGCTTCTGGCTGGGGCCGCTGCTGGAAGTGGAAGCCAAGAACACCAAAGCCATGGGCGACTTCGGACGCCTTACTGCCATGTCCGATTTACCGGCCGACAAGGAAATCGTGCGTCTGCTGAAAGAGGCCATGAAGTTGCACGACAGCGGCGCCAAGCTTCCGAGCCGCGAAAAGAAGACCGAGAAGCCGCCACTGGAAGTGCCGCCCGCTTTCCTGGCCGCGGTGAAAAAGAACAAGAAAGCACTGGCGACCTTCGAGGGCTTCTCGCCGTCGAAGCAGAAGGAATACGTCGAGTGGTTTGTCGAAGCCAAGACCGAGGCCACGCGCGACAAACGGCTCGCCCAGGCTATCGAGTGGATGGCGGAAGGCAAATCGCGGAACTGGAAATACCAAAATTGCTGAGCGTGCCGGGCGCGATGTTTATCGCGCTGCGGTGACCTCGGCCAACCTTCGCAGCAGGTAGCGCCGCTCGCCCTCGTTTTGCACCAGTGCCAGCGCAGCCTGGTAGGCCGCTGCCGCTTCCTCAGGACGACCGGCACGCCGCAGCAGATCAGCACGCGCGGCCGGCAGCAGGTGGTAGTCCGCCAGGTCACCACGCGCGGCGATCCGGTCAATCCACGCCAGCCCCTCCTCCGGTCCGGCGCGCATGGCCAGTGCCACTGCGGCATTGAGTTCCACCACCGGCGTGGGCTGATGCCGCAGCAGCGCAAAGTAAAGGTGCGATATCTGCATCCAGTCGGTGTCGGCTGCGGTTGCGGCCTGTGCGTGCAGTGCCGCGATGGCCGCTTGCAACTGGTAGGGACCCGGCTCGCGCTTGAGCATCGCGGCATCGAGCAACGCGACACCTTCGGTGATGGCCTCGCGGTCCCAGCGGGTGCGGTCCTGTTCTTCCAGCGGCAGCAGATCGCCCGCAGGATCGGTGCGGGTGCTGCGCCGCGCATCGTGCAAGCGCATCAGTGCCAGCAGGCCCAGGCACTCGGCGTGGTCCGGCAATAACTGCACCAGCAATCGCCCTAGGCGTATCGCCTCGGCACAGAGGTCCGGCCTCAGCAGGGCTTCGTCGCCGGTGGCGGCATAGCCCTCGTTGAACAGCAGGTACACCACCGCCAGCACCGTCGCCAGCCTTGCCGGCAACTCTGGGGGCGCCGGCACCTCGTAGGGGATTTTGGCGGTGGCGATCTTGCGTTTGGCGCGCACGAGTTTTTGCGCGGTGGTCGCTTCGGGCTCCACAAAGGCCCGCGCGATCTGCGCCGTAGTGAGTCCGCACAGCGTGCGCAGTGCCAGCGCCATTTGCGCTGAGGGCGCCAGCGCCGGGTGGCAGCAGGTGAAGATCAGCCGCAGCCGGTCGTCCTCCAACCCGACCGGGTGCGATTCCGCCACGTCCTCTGCCGGCGCGGCCAGCGCCGCCAGCCGTTCCTCGCTGTCGGGTGCGATGCGCCCATCGCGTCGCAGCAGGTCGATCAGCCGGCGGCGTGCGACGGTAGCAAGCCACCCGCCGGGATTGTCGGGCAAGCCCTCGGACGGCCAGCGTTCATGGGCCCGCAGGCAGGCGTCCTGCAGTGCTTCCTCGGCCAGGTCGAAGTGCCCGCTGACACGGATCAGGCCCGCCAGAATGCGGCCGTGCTCGCGCCGGACGGTGGCCTCCAGTACCCGGCCGAGGATCATCCTCAGGTTCCCGGGTTCTCGATCTGCGGACGGATCTCGATGGAACCGCCCAATGCCGACGGGATCTTCGCCGCCCAGCGAATGGCCTCGTCCAGATTCTCGACTTCGATCAGGTAATAGCCGCCCAGTTGCTCGCGGGTTTCGGCAAAGGGGCCGTCGGTGGTGAGCACCTTGCCGTTGCGCACCCGCACGGTCGTGGCGGTGGCAACCGGCGCCAGCTCCGAGCCGCCGCGCATGGCGCCGGAATCGATCAGTTCCTGGGTAAAGGTGCCGTAGGCCGCGTACATCGCCTTGAGCTGGTCCTCGGGCAGGTTGGCCCATTCCTGTTCATTTCCGTATATCAGCAGCATGTATTGCATCGTGGTCTCCTGGGGAATCGTCTGAAGCCGGAGCCGGAATTGGCGCCCGACAACGACATGACGATCGGGCGGGGCCGAATTCGACATTCCCGGTCGGCGGGCAAGCAGGCAAGCGGGCAACGGAATCAAGGCCCGGCGCGGCGCCTCATGTTATGCCAGCGCGGGGGCGGCGGCCAACGTCCGGCTGTCCCGAATCGGCCGCATCACATAGAATCGGCGGATGCCTGATTTCGCCTCGCTGTTTTCCCTCGCCTCGCTCAAGCAGTTCGGTCTCGCCATCGGCCTGTTGGTGGCATGGCTGGTGATCCTGCTGGTGCTCATCCGCATCGGACAGGCCGTGCGCAACCGCGTGCGCGCCGCCATCACCGCCTGGGCTGAGCGCAACAAGCTCTCGCAGTTCCTGCAGCGGCACGCTGAACTTCCGGCGCTGGTGGCCGATTCGCTCATCAAGCTGGCGGGCGTGCTGCTGGTGTTGCTGGTCACCTGGGAATGGCTGGCGCTGGCACTCGCGCAGTTCGAGACCAGCGCCTTGTGGGCCGACGAACTGGACCGCGCGCTGGTGACCGCGCTGCTGCTGGTCGGCATGGCCATCGTCGATGCCGTGCCCAACCTGGTGGTGGTGGCGGTTATCGTGGTCATCACCATCCTGCTGGTGAAGGCCAACAAGGTGTTCTTTCATATGGTCGAACACGGCCAGGTGCGCATCGAAAAGCTCGATGCCGAAGCCGCGCGCGCCACCCGCAAGCTGGTGACCTTCGGGCTGTGGCTGTTTGCGCTGGTGATGGCCTACCCGTATCTTCCCGGCTCGCAATCGGATGCGTTCAAGGGCATCTCGGTGCTGCTGGGCCTGATGGTGTCGCTGGGCTCCAGCAGCATTGTCGCGCAGGCATTTTCCGGGCTCATCCTCATTTACTCACGCGCGGTGCGGCCGGGCGAATACGTCAAGATCGGTGAAGCGGATCCGGACCTGCGCCGGACGCTCGACCTCCTCGTAATATTCGGGGATCGAGAGGCAGCCCTCCTCATAGACCGAGAGTTCCTCCGACGACGAGATGATTTCCGGATTGATGAACACGCG
>CAYSKY010000120.1:7919-8421 GCA_964431425.1 uncultured Burkholderiales bacterium | reverse complement strand
CGGCCTGCTGAAGCGCCGCGCGCACGAGCTGGGCGTGCCGTTCAAGGAAGCGGTGGTGCAGTCGGCCATCACCCGCGCGCAGCCCATCATGCTCACCGGACTGGCGGCCATGCTGGGCGCGTTCTTCATTCTGGACGACCCGATTTTCAACGGCCTCGCCATTTCGCTCATCTTCGGAATTTTTGTCTCCACCCTGCTCACGCTGGTGGTGATCCCCCTGTTGTACTTCATGGCCTACCGCCCGAAATCGGGCGGGCCAACCCTGCAAACCCAAGGAGAACCATCATGACCTCATGGCGAATCGTTCGTATCGTTGCCGGCTTCTTCATCCTGCTGTCGCTCGCGCTCGGCGTGCAGGGCAGCCCGCTGTTTGTCAGCCCATGGTGGCTGGCGTTTACCGCCTTTGTCGGGGTCAACCTCGCGCAAAGCGGACTCACCAAGTGGTGCCTGATGGAAACGCTGCTGCGTAAAGCTGGTATCGAACCCGGCTGTTAGGCGGAAT
>CAYSKY010000120.1:0-7909 GCA_964431425.1 uncultured Burkholderiales bacterium | reverse complement strand
GTTTGCCCGCGTTGCGCGGCCACCAACCGTGTGCCGGATGAGCGTCTCGCAGACGAGCCGGTCTGCGGCAAATGCAAGGCCGCGCTGCTGCCGGCCGAACCGTATCCGCTGGATGACCAGTCGCTGCCGGGCTATCTGGCGCGTACGGAGTTGCCCGTCATCGTGGATTTCTGGGCGGAATGGTGCGGACCCTGCAAAATGATGGCGCCCCAGTTTGCATCCGCAGCTGCTCAGCTGCCCCTGGTGCGCTTTGTCAAAATTGACAGTGACGCCGCCCCGCTCGCCAGCCAGCAGTATGGAATCCGCAGCATCCCGACACTGATCCTGTTCCAGAACGGTCGGGAGGTCGACCGGTTGTCAGGTGTGCTGCCCGCTGGCGACCTCGTGCGGTGGATCCGCCGCCATACGCAAGGCCAACCGGCCTAGCGCCATCAGGCACGGTGGATGTCGGCGCCGGTTTTCAGAGCCTGCATGCCGCCGGTCACATTCCAGACGTTGCCGACACCTTCCTTGAGCAGCGCATCAGCGGCCACCAGTGACATGCGGCCGCTGCGGCAGATAAGGAACAGCTTGCGGTGGCGCGCAGCCAGCTCGCGAAGGGCCGGGAAATCGTTCTGGTCCACATTGCGCGCAAAGGGCAGGGCGCCCGATGCGAACTCGTCGCGATGCCGCAGGTCGGCCAACGCATCCTGACCAGGGTCGAACGCAGCATCGAGTTCGCGCGCGGCCAACATGGCTGGTACCGCATCGCCGGACTGTAGCGCGCCGGCGTGGCGGTTGGCCGGCACCGCCTGCGCAATCAATTTGGGCGGCGCCAGATTGAGGCCGGCCATCAACACGCGAAACGCCTGGACATCCTTGCCGGCGAGACGCGGATTGTTGCGCTTTTCGTGGCCGATGGTGGAGCTGCCCCGCGAGCGATAGTCGTGGCCCGGCCAGACGATGGTGGCGTCCGGCAAAGCAAACAGTCTGCGGGTGATGCTGTCGTAGAGTTCGTCGCTGCTGCCGTCCTGAAAATCGGTGCGCCCGCAACCTTCAATCAGCAACGCATCGCCGGTAAACACGTGACCGTCCCACAGGAAGGACATGCTGCCCGGTGTATGACCCGGTGTGGCAATCACTCTCAAAGCGCTGTTGCCAAGAGGCAGCGTGTCGCCATCGTTCAGCGCGCGGTCATGGCCTACGGACAGACACGATGCGCCCACCGCCGTCGCCGCGCCGGTGGCCGCCTTGAGTGCGTTGGCCGCGGTTTCATGGTCGGCGTGCACATGCGTGTCGATGATCCATTTCAGCGCGAGGCCGTGCCGCGCCAGTTCAGCAAGATCGCGATCGGCCTGGCCGAGGACCGGGTCGATGATGGCGGCTTCACGTGTCTGGTCATCGCAGACTATGTAGGTGTAAGTCGAAGAGGCGCTGTCGAAAAGCTGGAATATCACCCGGAACTCCTTTTGTTGATGTCGTCTCGCACGCTCGTGGGCCAGTATCTTTAACAGGGGCACGACGGCCAGCATTCTGGCGTCGATTGCCACACCCGCACCGGACTGCCAAACCCAAGCACCGGCGCGGCCTCTGGAGGCAAAATGGCCTGGGAACCGCGTCAGTGCTTGAGTTTATCGCTTGATGCAGGCGCGCGTAGAATCGCGCTTTCGTCGGCACTCCTACCTGAAAGCGTTATCCATGCCAAAAAAGAGCCAACGCCTCACCGTTGACACACTGTGGAAAGTCCAGCGACCCGGATCGTCCAGCCTTTCGCCCGATGGAGCGCAGGTGTGTGTGGCCGTCAGTCGTTACGACATGGGCCAGAACAGTTCGGCTTCTCACTTGTGGCTGTTATCGACGTTCGGCGGCGAAGCCCGTGAACTGACCCGCTGCGGGGAAAAGGATGGCCATCCGCAGTGGTCTCCTGATGGAACCGCGATCGCGTTCGTCGGCAAGCGCGGCGAGGGCCAACACGCCGACGCGGAACCACAGATTTACCTGATCGCGCCCGATGGCGGCGAAGCACGGCGGCTCACTTCACTGGCCACCGGCGTGTCCGGCATACGCTGGTTCGCCAATAGCCGGCGCATCGCCTTCATCTCCTGGGTATGGCCCGACCTGCGGCGTGAGAAGGATCAGGCGCAGCGACTCAAGGAACGCCAGGACGACAAATGCAAGGCGCATGTGCTTGAGCACACCCAGAGCCGTTACTGGGACCACTGGCTCTCCGATGGACGGGTACCGCATTTGCACGTGGTGGATGTGGCAACGGGAAAGTGTCGTGACCTGTTCGCCGGGTCTGCGCATTCACTTTCGCTGGCCGATCCCGGCCCGTCCGACTACGATGTGTCGCCGGACGGGCGGTCGATTGTCTTCTCCGCCAACCCCGCTGCCGATCCACGCGGTGATCAGCCGCATCATCTGTTCGAACTGGAACTCCGTTCGGGACGGTTCCGTTCACTGACCGCGAAGTCCAACCTGTCCCACGCGGCGCCCGCCTATTCGCCTGACGGTCGCTCGATCGCCCTGCTGGCGCAAAACATGCGCCGTTCCATGGACGATGACCAGAAGGTGTTTCTGCTGGACCGGGCATCGGGGACCCTGTCGGCCTGGAGCAAGTGGGACCGCAACATCAACGCGCCGTTGAAATGGGCTGCCGATGGACAAAGCGTCTACTTCTCCGCCGATGACCAGAGCCGTCTTTGCGTGTGGCGGCTCGCGCGCAGCAAGAAGGTTCCCGCCGTGGTGGCCCAGGGCGGCACGGTCACGGATTTTGATGTTCGCGCGGACACGCTGGTGTTCGTGCGCAACAACATGTCGACCCCGCCGGGTGTGTTCGCTGCGGATGCGGATGGTGCTGGCGTGCGCCGGCTTGAGACCTTCAATGACAAGCTGATGGCACCGGTCCGTCTGGGCGAGGTGAAGGAGCTTGTGGTGCCGGGCTGGAACCGCGAATCGGTACAGATGTGGGTGGTGTATCCGCCGGACTTCGACCCGAAAAAGAAATGGCCGATGGTGCACAACATTCACGGCGGCCCCCACTCGAATTGGGGGGACAACTTCCATTTTCGCTGGAACAATCACCTTTTTGCGGCACACGGCTACGTGGTGGTGTGCGTGAACTATCACGGCTCGCTGGGTTGGGGTAACCAGTTCCTGGAGTCGAACAACGGCACCTGGGGAACCAAGGAGCACGCCGACATCGAAGCGGCCACGGATTTCATGCTCAAGCAGGGCTACATCGACCGCAACCGGCTGGCCGCCACGGGTGGCAGCTACGGCGGCAAGATGGTGGCGTGGATGAACGGCCGCAACGGTGCGACGAAGACCGGCGATCGCTACAAGGCGTACGTATGCCACGCCGGCTGCTATGACTGGCAGTCCATGTATGCCGGCGATGCCGGCTACTGGTTCAACCACTCGCTGCGTGCGCGCTACTGGGACAACCCGGCCAAAGTCGCCGCGCAGAATCCGGCCAGTCATACGCGCTATATGAAAACGCCGACGCTGGTCATCCACGGCGCGCTCGATTACCGGGTGCCCGATGCACAGGGGCTGATGTACTACAACGCGCTCAAAACCATGGGGGTGCCGGCGCGGCTGGTGTTCTTCCCGGACGAGAATCACTGGATCCTGAAGCCGCAGAATTCACGCCTCTGGTACCGCGAATACCTGGGCTGGCTGGACAAATATATCGGCCGCGGCGCGACGCGCAAGGGCGGGCGCTGATGAACGGCAAGGGGAGCAAGATGACGGGAATACTGAATTGGATGGCTGCGGCTTCAATGGGTGCCGCGCTGGTGTTTACATCCATCACAGCCGCTGCGCAGCCGACGGTCGTCGTCGTGCGCCACGGCGAGAAGGCGGATGGAAGCAAGGATCCGGTGCTTTCACCCGCCGGCGCTGAGCGCGCCGAACGGCTCGCCGGCATGCTGGCCGCCAGCCGTGTTCGGGCGATCTACACCACGCAATACCAGCGGACTCAATTGCTGGCCCAGCCACTGGCGAAAAGAGCGGGTCTCATGCCCATCGTGGTGCCGGCCGCCGACGAGGCGGCATTGCTGAAGCGCGTCCAGTCACATGCGGCAGGCGAGGTGGTGCTGGTGGTCGGGCACAGCAATACCGTGCCGTCCATCATCAAGGCCTTGGGAGTCCGCGAAGAGGTCACCGTGGGCGAAGACGAGTACGACAACCTGTTTGTGGTAACCCCGCAAGCGGGCCAGGTACACCTTTTGCGCCTGAAGTACTGACCCGCAAGGGCCGTGCGCCGGCGGGTGGGACGGTTCGGCGGCGGGGGTTGATAGGCCCTACAATAGCGCCTGCAACGTTCAGCAACATCCGGAAACCAGCCTGAAACAAGGCGGCCGTCGATGTCACCCCCGACTCCCCAGGAGAAGCACATGTTTTTGTCGCGCCCCGTCAAGTGGTCTAGTCTTTGCATGGCCGGCGTTATCGCGCTCGCCGGATGCAAGGCGACGGAGACCCCCGATTACAACGTCAAACCCAGCTTTGTTGGCACGGTCACCGTCACCTCCTACGATGGCAGCGGAGACGACCTGCTGACCGGCGGACTCTGCAAGACGGCATTGCAGTCGGCCACCTCGCCCACGGTGGCGGACGCGGCTAACCCGACGTTTGCCGAATTGCGCCGCCTGGCGATCTACAACAGCTATCGTGCCGCCGTGGATACCTCCACCGCGGGTGGATTTGGCGTGCTGTACGGCCCCAATGTGGATGCCAACGGCGGCTTGAGCACCTCCGAAGGACTGGTTCCGGGTGTGGAAGCAGTGACGTACCTTGATGACGGCACCGGCAAGCGCAACGTCACGGTGCTGCTGCAGATCCCCAGCTTTTTCAACCGTGCCGCGCCCTGCCTGGTGACGGCGGCGTCCGGTGGTTCGCGTGGTGTTTACGGCGCCGTGGCAACGGCGGGTGAATGGGCGCTCAAGCGCGGTTGTGCCGTGGTCTACCTGGACAAGGGCACTGGCGTGGGCGCGCATGACCTGGCCACCAACACGGTGAATACCCTTGACGGGCTGCGCAAGGATGCGACGACGGCAGCCAATACCTCGAATTTCACGGCCACGGCAACGGCGGCGGAACTGGCGGCCTATAACGCGGCGTTCCCCAACCGCATCGCGCTTAAGCACGCCCACTCGCAACAGAATTCCGAGCGGGACTGGGGGCTGTTCACACTGCAGGCGGTCGAGTTTTCGATTTACATGCTCAACGAAACCTTTTCGCAGGTCATCAACAACCAGCACCTGCGCTCGTTCAAGGCGGCCAATGTGCTGGTGATCGCATCAAGCACCTCGGATGGAGCGGCGGCGGCGATTTCCGCCCTGGAGCAGGATACCGAGGGCCTGATCGACGGTCTCGCGGTGGCGCAGCCCACCATCCAGATGGCCGCCAACAACGCCCTGACCGTACGGCGCGGCAGTGTCACCCGCACCGGGACGGGCAAAGCGCTGTTTGATTACGTGTCGATGGCCAACCTGTTGCAACCCTGTGCCGCGACTGCACTCAGCGTGGCGTCGGCGCCCGGCGCCACGCTGGTCGACCCGACCCGCGGTATCGCACGCTGTGCGGCGTTGAAGGCCAAGGGCATTCTGACCTCGACCGGTTCCTCGCAGCAGGCTGAAGAAGCGCTGGCCATGCTGGTGAGCTACGGCTGGGAACCGGAGAGCGCCGTCCTGCATGCCTCGCACTATGCGCTGGTCACACCATCGGTGGCGGTGACCCACGCCAACGCCTACGGGCGCTTTGGCGTGCGCGACAACCTTTGCGGCTTCAGCTTTGCCGGCACCGGCAGCGATTCCAAGCCGGCGGCACTGGCCGGCCTCGCCACCATCTACGGCACCGGCAGCGGCCGTCCGGGCAGCGGCGGTATCAGTGTGATCAACAACAATTCGGTGGGCGGTGCGCTGCTCGACGCGGTGTCGATCTCGCCCTCGACCGGGGCCGCCGACTACAACGTCGACGGTGCGCAGTGCCTCCGTAACCTGTTTGTCACGGCCGATGCCAATGGCGCGCGTGTCCAGCAGGGCATGACCGAGGTGCGTCGTACCGGCAACCTGCGCGGCAAGCCGGCCATTATTGTTCACGGACGCGCCGATGCACATGCGCCGGTGGGCCTGACGTCACGCGCGTACTTTGGCCTCAACAAGATCGCCGAAGGGGCGGCCAGCAAGCTGACTTACATTGAAGTGACCAACGCACAGCACTTCGATGCGTTCAACGGCAATGCCCAACTTGCCGGCTACGACACCCGGTTTGTGCCGCTGCAGCGCTACTTCAATGCAGCGATGGATGCGGTGTACAGCCATCTGGCGACCGGGACCACGTTGCCGCCAAGCCAGGTGGTGCGTACCGTACCGCGTGCCGGGACCGCCGGGGCGGCCGATGCCATTGCGCTGGCCAACGTGCCGGTGATCGCAAGTGCGCCGGCAGCGGCGGACCAGATCACCTTTTCCAGCAATACCGTGGTGGTGCCTGACTGACCCTTCGCGGCTGGTATCAAGCAATGCAAAACGCCCCTTGCGGGGCGTTTTGCATTGAAACACCAGCATTGGCGCGGCTTTCGAGGAAAAAATGTCCTGGAAGCCGCGCCAGTGCTTGTGTTTCGCCTTGCGATGCTAGGGCCGGGAGGGATTGGCGTCGGTGTGCCGCCGCCAGGCCGATTCAAGCGGTCCGGCCATGCCGCGGGCGGACAGGACGTGGCTCATGACAAGCAGCGACACGTAAATACCGACCGCAACCAGCAGTAGTGCCACCTGGTCGAGACCCGCACCCCACCCGAGTCCGAATCCGCTCAGCAGCAATGCCATGCAAACGGACTGCGCCACATAGTTGCTCAACGCGAGGCGACCTGCGGGCGCGAACAGCGCGATGAAGCGCCGGCCCCATGGTGAATCCGAAGAAAGCACGGCGAACGCAACGTAAGCGGCAGCGAGAATCGGGGCGAAGTCGGCCGGGAAGGATTCGAGCAGGCTGGCTGGCCGCGACGGCTCGTGAGCGCCGTACCAAAGTGCCCAGGCGTGCCACAAGTTGACCGGAATGCCGATCAAAAGAGACCAGCGCAACACTGAAAGCCAAAAGGCACGGTAATGGCTGCGGCGCCGAATGAGACTGAGCTGCGCGGTAATGGCGCCGAGCAGGAAGATCAGCATGATTTCAGGCAGGATCAGCACGATTCCCATGGTCACCATCGCGTACTCGCCTGTGCGTTGCACGAGTGCCTCAGTGAATGACCCGCTCGAATACGCCTGGAACGCGGCCATGGCATCGATACCCAACGCGCTGCGGGTGTCTGCCCGCAAAGGATTCGCATAGGGCAGTATTGTTGGCGCGCTGAGTATGGTGAACAGAATCGCCGCAAGCAGAAACATGGCCAGCCAGAATTTCAGGACGGGCAGCAACTGCCGCGGGCCTTTGCCGATGTGACGGGCCAGCACTTTGCCGGCAAGTGCGTAGGTGGTGAGGATGTCGCCAAACCACAACAGGACGCCGTGGACAACACCCAGTCCGAGCAGGTAGTCGGTACGTCGCCCGAAGCGTGCCTTCGCGTCGCGGCCTTGTGCAATCCAGCGTCGCGTCTGGACGGCGAAGCCATATCCAAAGCAAAAGCAGAACACGGGATAAAACTTGTAATGCAAGAAGAAGCCGGTCAGCAGCACAACCAGGTGGTCAGCCAGCGAGCTGTTGGCATCGAGGATGCCCATGGGCACCGAGCCGATGCCATACAGGTAGGCCTGGATATTGACGGCAAGAATGCCGAACAGGGCGACGCCGCGCAGGCCATCGATGAGCTCATCGCGCTGCTCCAATGGCGTCGATGCCGGCGCCGCCGCCACTCAGGCCTTGAGTGCCACAAGCAGCAGGGTGGCGATCACCACGATAGAAATGACGCTGCGCAGCCGGAAGAACCAGG
>CAYSKY010000119.1:0-8445 GCA_964431425.1 uncultured Burkholderiales bacterium | reverse complement strand
CGCCGAAGTGCTGATTCGCAAGCCCATCAAGGAACTGCTGGAAGAACTCGACCCCGAGCAGTTCTGGCAGATCCACCGCGCCACCATCGTCAACACCCGCGCCATCGCCGGAGTCGTGCGCGGCCTGCGCGACCAGGCCGACCTCAAAGTCAAAGGCCGCCCCGAAACCCTGACCGTCAGCAGGAACTTCACGCATTTGTTTAAACAAATGTAATGGGTGGCGCAGGTCTGTGCGTCGATTGACAGTGAGCTTCAATTACAAAACCCCAGCATTGACGCGCCTTCCCAGCCATTTTTGCCCTGGAAGCCGCGCCAATGCTGGAGTTTGGCCCATTTCACACGTTTTTACACTCTGTGGCGGCGCTTGATCGGCTTTTTCGCTTCAACTTCATCCCGCCTCCCTGCAATCCGTCCCGCAATTTCTGCGTTTCCACCGGCCCCGGCTTGAGGGTGCCGCCGGTCTTGCCTATTCTGCAGACATGACAAGTGGCCGGACAAAGCATTCCGGACCCTCGCGTAAACTGCGGAAAAATCGGAAAAATCATGTTCAAGGCATTCGGCGACTTCATTCATCGGACCCCGTGGTGGGCCATGATCCTGTTGGGGATCTCGGTTCTGATCCTGTTGGTCGCGTTCTCGGCACCGGTACACGTCATCCGCCTGTCGGAAAGCGGCGCCACCCCGGAGGAGCGTCAGGCCATCAAGCGCGAGATTGACCGGGCGTTTGGTGACAACGCCCTGAACATTGCCGAAAACATTGTCGAGACCATCAAGGACCGTTCCAACGATCCGGCCCGCAAGGTTGAAATGGAACGCGCTCTGAGCGAAATCGCCCAGGCCCGCAAGGAAATCTTCAAGGCACAGCGTGACGCCACGGTAGCGGCCCGCGATGCGATGCGCGAAGCCCAGGAAAATGCGCTTGATTCCGCTGTGGGTGCCGCCGAAAGCGCACTGGATGCCGCCAAGGAAACGCGCGAAGCGGTTGAAGAGGCCAAGTCCGAGGCCGCCGAGAAACTCAAATCGACCGGCGCCGATACGGCCGCCGCGCTCGCCGCCTTTGACGAAATGATCAAGGTGGCGAAAGCCAAGGAATCGGTTGCACGGGAATCTCTCAAGAAGCTGCAGGAGACCCGCAAGCGCGGAATCAACATCACGCTGGGCACCGATGATGCTCTCAAGATCAATGTGCAGCCGGGTGACAAGGCCTCCGTCGGCTTGGGCGCTGACGGGAAGGGCGTGAAAAAGGACATATTCATCCCCTTGCCCGACGCGCCCACTGCGCCATCAGGCCCCAAGTCAACAAAGTCCCCTGTTGCGCCCCCCGCGCCGCTCGCGAAACCCGCGAATCCATCGCCGCCCGCAGCGCCGTCTGCCCCGGTGGCCACCCACACCGAAGAGGGTGTGAACTTTGACGGTACCGTCGCCGGCAAGCGCGTCAAAGGCAATATCAACATCGACGACAACGGCAAGATCGCCATCAACCTGCCGCACATGGCGCCCATGCCGCCGCTGCCGCCCGAGCTGCGCGAGGACATCAAGAGCGGCGTAGCCTCCGACGTGCGGCGCATCGGCATCGGCTCGGCCATGGTGCTGGCGTTCATCCCGATCTTCATCATGATGCTGATCGCGAAGTTTTTCATCGACCGCTCGCGCCGCGCCCAGGCGTTCGCCGAACAGAAGAAGCAGGAAGCTGACGTGAGCAACGTCAACCGCCAGATCACCGAGGCAAGGCTGCAGGCCCTGCAGGCGCAGGTGGAGCCGCACTTCCTCTACAACACGCTGGCCAACGTGCAGGCGCTCACTGAAGTCGACCCGGCCCAGGCCAACCAGATGACCGGCCACCTGATTCAGTACCTGCGGTCCTCGTTGCCGAAGATGCGCGAGAACACCTCGACCGTCGGTCAGGAAATCGAACTGGTGCGGGCGTACCTCAATATCCTGAAGATGCGCATGGGTGCGCGGCTGGACTTCGGCATCGACTGCCCGGCCGACCTGATGACCAAGCCCTTCCCGCCGATGATGCTGCCCTCGCTGGTCGAGAACGCGATCAAGCACGGGCTGGAACCGCAGCGCGAAGGCGGTCGCATCGACGTGATCGTCATGCCGGTGATGACCGCCGAGGGCGAACGCATCCGCGTGATCGTAAAGGACACCGGCCGCGGCCTGACCGATGCGCCGGTGCAGGCGGGCGGCGGGGTCGGCTTGTCCAACATCCGTGAGCGGCTGATCGCACTGTATGGCGATGCCGGCAAACTCGCGCTGGAATCGAACGAGCCGAAGGGCGTGATCGCTTCCATCGAAATCCCCGCCGAGCCGATGGTGCTTGCCGGCACCAGCACTTTCAACGGCAAGGCGCCCGGCGCCGTCAAGCCGCCGGCGCCCAAGGGCTGGTGGGGCAAGACCCGCTATGCCATTGCCACCACCCATGGCGTGTGGGCCAAGATCATGTCCACCACCTTCGTTGCGATGATGATCGGGCTGGCGGTTATTTTCGGGCTGGCCATTGCCGGCCTCTACACCGGCCTGCTGCCGATGAATATCGGCAACTCACGCATCGATGGCCTGGAAGGCATGGCGCTGGGCACCCTGATGCTCGTTGCGGTGTTTGGCGTGGTGGCGCTGGTGCTGCTGGTCGTGGTGGGCGTGCTGTATGGCCTCGGGCTCCTGTTTGCCGGCCTGCTGTTCATCATCCCGCTGATCGTGGTGATTGCCGCTTTCCCGGCGCTAGCCCCGTTCATCGTCATCGGCTTCCTGGTGTACTGGTTCTGGTTCCGCAAACGCCGCAAATCCAAGCCGGCCGACGGCGCGTAGCGGGGTCATCATGTTGCGTCACCCTTATGCGACCTTGTTCTCGCCGCTGGTGCTGTTCGGCTGGTTTTTGTGGCCGGATCCGCTGGCCTTCACGTTCACCGGCGTGTGCCGCGCGCTGTTCAGCGCTTACGCGTTGTTCTTTACCGCGACCGGGCTGGCAGGCTTGCTGGCCTCAACCCTGGGAAAAGGCGGGCAGCGCTGGGAACTGGCGGGCGTATTCCTGGTGTCCGCCGTTGTCAGCCTCAGCATCGGCCTGACCTGGCAGGCGGATGCCGCTGTGACCGCGAACGTGCTGACGCGGCAATTGGGGGATGCGCTGCTCGATGCCGTTTGGTGTACGGTATCGGCTGTGGTGCTGATGCACCTGCGCGAGATGCCTTTGCGCAGGTAACCTTGTTCCAGAAGAGTCCCGGCTGCATGCAGGTGGCGCGGGAGTGTTAACGTAGCCCGACAGCCTACCGAGAGAAACACAATGCCGATCACCGCGATAATTGCAGAGGACGAACCCATCCTCCGCGCACAGCTCAAGGCCAAGCTCACCAAACTGTGGCCGGACCTTCAGATTCTGGCCGACGTCGGCGACGGCGAAGCCGCATTGGAAGCGATCACCGAACACGAACCGCGCCTAGCGTTCCTCGACATCCAGATGCCGGAGATGACCGGCGTGGAAGTGGCCAAGAGCCTGGCCGCCAACCGTGAACTGAAGTGCCATGTGGTGTTCGTCACCGCCTTCGACCAGTACGCCGTGGAAGCCTTTGAAACCGGCGCCATCGACTACGTGCTCAAACCCTATAGCGACGAACGCCTGCAAACCGCCATCGCGCGTTTGCAGGAACGTCTGGGCGGAAGCACCGGTGAAGCCGCCCCGGTCGGCGCCCCGCAAAACCTGGAAGCGCTGGTGGCGCACCTGTCGGCCAAGCTGAACCCGTCCACCGAACGGCTGAAGTGGATCAAGGCCAATATCGGCGCCAACCTGCGGCTGATCCCGATTGAAGACGTGCTGTTCTTCCAGTCCGACGAGAAATACACGCTGGTGGCGACCAAGGAATTCGACGCCCTCATCAAGACGCCCATCAAGGAAATCCTCGACGGCATCGACCCGGAGAAGTTCTGGCAGATCCACCGCTCCACCATCGTCAACGCCGGCGCCATCGACGCGGTCTCACGCGACTTTCGCGGTCAGGCGACAGTGAAGGTCAAGGGCCGCAAGGAAAACCTCACCGTCTCGCGGCCGTTTTCGCACCTTTTCAAACAAATGTAGTCAAGCCCGGGGTGTCAGGTACTTTTGTGCCCGCACCCCTGATTTGCCCGCCATTTGGAACTGCCATGCCTTGGTTTGCGATTCGAACCGTCTATCTCTTTGGCACGAAGAAGGACGGTACCAACATCTTTGAAGAGCGCGTCGTTTGTTTCGAGGCGGATACGTCTGAGCTCGCGCACGAGAAGGCGACTGCTGAGGCAGCCCAATATTCACGCGACCAGGGGTTTGAGGCGCACCCCCTGCAAGTCGGCTACCGCCAGGATGGTGACCCAATGGTAGACGGCTATGAAGTGTGGTCTAACCTGTTTCAGTCCCGCGAGACTCTGGCAGAGTTTTACGAGAGCCACTACGCACTTTGCGAATACGAGCCTGATGCTTGAGTGGGTGGCGGGGCCATCACCGATACAATCCCGCCATGCGCTTGTCCATCATCGTGCCCACGCTCAACGAGGCCGCCAACATCGCGGCCACACTGGTGCCGCTGCAGCCCATGCGCGCGCGCGGAGTGGAAGTGGTCGTGGCCGACGGTGGCAGCACCGATGACACTCGCGCCATTGCGCAGCCGCTCGCAGACCACATGATCGACTGCGCCCCAGGCCGCGCACGACAGATGAATGCCGGTGCCGGCGTGGCTACGGGCGATTCACTGCTGTTCCTGCACGCCGATTCATTTCTGCCGGCAGAGGCAGACCGTGAGATCGCCGCCGCCCTCTCCCAATCGCAATGGGGCCGCTTTGACGTCACCATCAGCGGTGCACATGCCATGCTGCCGGTGGTGGCCTGGTTCATGAACCATCGATCGCGCCTCACCGGCATCGCCACCGGCGACCAGGGCCTCTTCATGACCCGCAAGATGTTTGAAGGAATCGGCGGCTTCCCCGACCAACCCCTGATGGAAGACGTGGAAATCTCAACGCGCCTGAAGAGCATCTCGCCACCCGCTTGCCTCGCGGCGCGCATCCAGACCTCGGGGCGTCGCTGGGAAAAGCACGGCGTGTGGAAGACCATTCTGCTGATGTGGTGGCTGCGGCTGCGCTATTTTCTGGGTGCCTCGCCCGCCGAAATCCACCGCGCCTACTATGGACCGGCTCATGACAGCTGATGTCTGTGTCATCGTCTATGCCAAGGCGCCGGTGCCGGGTCAGGTGAAAACGCGGCTGATTCCGGCCCTCGACGCCGAGCAGGCCGCACTGCTGCATGCGGCGCTCGTGGAGCGCGCACTGGAAACCGCGCTGGCGGCCGACCCGGCGGGCGTTGAATTGTGTTGCGCGCCGGATGCAACACACACCTTTTTTGAAACCTGCGCGGAAGATTTTGAGGTGGACCTCACCGAGCAGGGCGAGGGCAACCTCGGTGAGCGCATGCGGCGCACGCTGGATCACGCACTAGAGGACTTTGATGCAGCCATCATCCTCGGTGCCGATGCGCCCTCCGTGACGCCGAAGCATCTACGTGCGGCGGCGGCGGCGCTGGCCGAGCACGACATCGTGCTGGCACCGGCCGATGACGGCGGCTATGTGCTGATCGGTGCCCGCCGCACGGCAGACGGCATGTTCCGCGGCATCGACTGGGGCACGGGTCAGGTGATGGCGCAACAGCGTGCCGCACTCACGGCCTGCAACCTCACATGGCGCGAACTGGAAACCTTGTGGGACGTGGATCGGCCGGAAGATCTGCCGCGCCTGAAATCGCTCAAGCCGCCGCTGGCGTTTTTCTGGACATGAAACGCGCCATGAAACGAACACTGGCCGCCGGGCTGCTGCTGGCCATTGCCGTGAGCGCACTGGCCCAGACGTTGCCGCCGTTTTCGTCGATGGCACCCGACCAGGCATTGCCGACACCGCTTCGCTTCATCACCCTGCCGAGGATCGCGCCCAACAAGATTTCGTTGGTCAGCGATGAAGGCAAAACCGTGCTGCGCATTGATTCCGACAACAGTGCGGGCAGCATCGGCATTCCGCTCACCGCCGCGCGCGCGCAGGGCAACACCTCGCTGGAATGGCGCTGGAAAGTGAGCCGGATGCTGGAACGCGCCGACCTGGAAAAGAAGACTGGCGATGATTACGCCGCCCGCGTTTATGTGTTCTTCGATATGCCGCTGGAGTCACTGCCGTTCATGGAACGCAGCAAAATCAAGCTGGCACGAATGGTGGCGGGCGACGACGTGCCTACAGCAGCCATCTGCTACGTGTGGGACAACAAGCATCGGATGGGGCTGCGTGCCTGGAGTCCGTACTCCAACCGCGTGCGTATGATCGTGCTGCAGAGCGGGCCGGATTCTGTCGGCCAGTGGAAGAGCGAGTCGCGTGATGTCGCGGCGGATTTTCGCGAAGCGTTTGGCACCGAGATGCCCGCCGTCACCGGCGTGGCCGTGGGCAACGATACTGACAATACTGAAGACAAGGTCACCACCTGGTTTGGCGATGTGGGCTTTGTCGGGGCGCGCAAATGAAAAAGCTGGTGCTGCTTGGCGGCGGTCACGCCCATGTGCATGTGCTCAAGACGCTGCAGGATGCGCCGGTCGCGGATGTCGACGTCACGTTGATCACGCCCTATGCGCGGCAGGTGTACTCCGGAATGCTGCCCGGGTGGGTGGCGGGGCATTACACGATTGATCAATGCGTGATTCCGCTGGCGCCGCTGTGCGAGCGCGCCGGCGTGAGATTCCTGCACACCGCGGGTACGGCGATCGACCCGGCCGCGCGGCGTGTACATTGCGCAGACGGCTCGACGGTGGACTTCGATGTGCTGTCCATCGACACCGGGCCTGTCGCCGATTTGTCGACCATTCCGGGCGCCGATGCGCACGCCATCCCGGTGCGTCCGATCGAGCAGTTCATCGAGGCCTGCATACAGATGATGAATGCCGTCGCCGCGCGCAAAGCGGGCGGACAAGATGCGCGGATTGTTTTTGTCGGCGCGGGTGCGGCGGGCGTGGAGCTGGCGCTGGCCATGCAACATGCATTCAGCGAGATGAAGGGCACCGGCGCGGTCGCGTTGACGCTGGTCTCGGCCGCCAATACGCTGCCGGGCAGCGTCGGCCCGCGCTTGGCGCGCATCATGAAGGAACGCGGCCTCAAAGTACTGGCCGGCCGTGCAGCCGGTCGCATCCATGCAGGCGTGGTGGAACTGGCGGACGGTGAACGGCTCGAGGCCGATCACATCGTTGTCTCCACCGGCGCCAGCGCCGCACCCTGGCTGGCCGCCTCGGGCCTCGCCTGCGATGTGCGCGGATTTCTCGAGATCAACACCCACCTGCAGTCAACGTCGCACGCCGGCATATTCGCCGCCGGCGACTGCGCCGGCATGCGCGAGCACGTGAGGCCCAAATCCGGCGTGTACGCCGTGCGTGCCGGGCCGCCGCTGGCAGAAAACCTGCGGCGCGCGTTGCGGGGGGAAGCATTGGTGCCCTACGTGCCGCAGGAGAAATCGCTTTATCTCATCAGCACTGGCGACCGTTATGCGATCGGGTCGTGGGGCAGTTGGGCGTGGCAGGGGAAGTGGGTGTGGCGGTGGAAGGATCGGATTGATCGGGCGTTTATGCGCAAATACTCGGTGCAGGATTCCCACGAGAAGTAGGCCAAACTCAAGCACTGGAGCGGCTTCTGGCGGCATTTCGGCCTGTGAGGTGCGCGGGTGCTTGAGTTTAGCGCTGCTGTCTTCCCTGCGGAGGCAAGACTCCTCCCTTTTCTAAAGGGAGGCCGGGAGGGATTTTCGGTGGTCGCGAGAAGTTGGCGGACCAGCTTGCGTAGCTGCCGGGCTACCCCCGGCACGTTCGCAGGCTGAAGCACCCGGCTCACGCTCTGGTACTCAGCAAGCACAGCTGGCCTGAAATAGGTAGGACCTGGGCCTAGGATTCAACTGAGATGATCCTGACACGCGCGCCAAGTACCAGCCTCTGGCCACTGCTGTCGACTAGAAGAGTGGCAGATACTTGATGGCGGGCTAGGCCAGCCGCAACCTGGCTCGAGCCACCGCCCCCCTCACCTGCACCGGCGCCGTCCCCCCGATGTGATTGCGACTCGCCACCGACCCTTCCGGTGACAACACCGCATACACATCTTCTCCAACTAACGGCGAATACCCCCGCAGCACGTCGATCGGCAATTCCGACAAATCCTTGCCGAGCTTTTCCGCATCGCGTACCGCACGTGCGACGGCATCGTGCGCGTCGCGGAACGCCAATCCCTTTTTCACCAGGTAGTCGGCCAGGTCAGTGGCAGTCGCAAAGCCGCGCTTGACGGCGGCGGCCATGCGTTCCGGTTTTACTTCAATCGCGGCCGACAGGTCCGCCATGATGGTCAAGGAATCGCGCAGGGTGTCGACGGTGTCGAACAGCGGTTCCTTGTCTTCCTGGTTGTCTTTGTTGTAGG
>CAYSKY010000118.1:0-8463 GCA_964431425.1 uncultured Burkholderiales bacterium | reverse complement strand
GGGCTTGGTGTTGACTTCGCCGTCGCCCGCCACGATGGGGGTGTGTTGCTCGATGAATTCGGTGAGCGCCTTTTTGAGATCTTCAACCTTGGCGGCGCACGCTTTCAGTACTTCCTGCGCCGAGGGGTTTTCCAGCAGCGCCAGCAGGAGGTGCTCAACCGTAATGAACTCGTGGCGCTTCTGACGCGCCTCGACAAACGCCATATGCAGGCTGACTTCGAGTTCCTGGGCAATCATGGTCTACCTTTCTGGAAATGCTGCTACTTTGATTCCGGATAACGCCCGACTGTTTGATCAAGCATACATCCAACAAACGGCGCCGCGTGTGAACGATTTCACGCAAACCGGTTACTAGACTTCTTCCATACCGCAACGCAGTGGATGCTGGTGCTGCCGGGCGTAGTCCACCACCTGCTCCACTTTCATTGATGCGACGTCGCGCGGGAAAATCCCGCAGACCCCGCGCCCTTCAGTGTGCACCTTGAGCATGATCTGGGTGGCGCGCTCGTGTCCATGGCCGAAAAAATGCTCCAGCACATCAATGACAAACTCCATCGGCGTGTAGTCATCGTTGTACATGACCACCTGCCACATGGCGGGTGGCCGTGTCTGGGCGGGCTTCTCCCTGAGCTGGGTGTCTCCCTGATCGCTTTTTTTGGGTTGCCTGGTGGCCATGCGGTCGGCGCTAACTTGACTGGAATAATAATAGGGGCTGAACATCAGGCATTCAAGTGCATCATTGATGCACCAATGCTGTGCCGCAGCCGGTATTCTGACCGTATTTGCAGGCGCGCAACGTCGAATGAGACAAATTGCCGCGCAAACTTGACTTGCCAAAAGATAGCCGGTAAAAGGCGATTTGGAGTTTGGCTGTTAGGTTTCCTGCACGTGCAATACCGGCGGGCCTTGATGGCAAAACGATTCCGGGGCTCTCCATCCCGTTTTTGTATAAGGAAGCATTTGCATGGCAACAGGAACAGTCAAATGGTTTAACGACGCCAAGGGTTTTGGTTTCATCACTCCCGACGATGGCAGCGAAGATCTTTTCGCACATTTCTCCGCAATCCAGATGAATGGTTTCAAAACGCTCAAAGAAGGCCAGAAAGTCAGCTTCGAAGTGACCCAAGGCCCCAAAGGCAAACAGGCGTCGAACATCGGCAACGCCTGAAGCTCAGGCAAATGCCCGGAACCCCGGTTGCGAAAGCGCCGGGGTTTTTTATTTCATGCTCATCGCATTCAACAAGCCTTTCGGCGTCATTTGCCAATTCAGCCCGTCCGGTGACAAGCCGACGCTGAAGGATTTCGTCGCTGTTCCTGGTGTCTATCCGGCGGGTCGACTGGATACCGACAGCGAGGGGCTCTTGCTGCTGACTGACGACGGCCGCCTGCAGGCGGCCATTAGCGACCCGGCGCACAAGCTCCCCAAAACCTACCTGGCACAGGTAGAGGGCGAACCACAGGACTCCGAACTCGGACCGCTGCGTACCGGCCTGCAAATGAAGGAATTCAACGCCTTGCCCGCGAAGGTATGCCAGGTTCCCGCGCCTGACTGGCTCTGGAACCGCGAGCCGCCGGTACGGTTTCGCAAGTCAGTCCCGACGTCCTGGCTGGAAATCTCGATCGTTGAAGGAAAAAACCGGCAAATCCGGCACATGACGGCCGGAATCGGATTTCCCACATTGCGGCTCATCCGGGTGTCGATCGGCCCATGGCAATTGGCCGGTTTGGCCCCGGGGCGATGGTCGGAATGCGACCAGAACTTGCTGACCAGCGCCCGCCGACGGCCGGGTTGGCGGAAAAAACCCTGAAAACTTAAAGGGTTGCCTGGGTTTTTGGCGGAAAACGCGGTTTCCAAGATGGTGTCAACCGGCTATAATTCCGCGCGTTATTCTTCCCGACAGCCATAAATCTGTCTGGTCTGACTAACGTTACTCACTCACACTCAAAGGAAACACGAATGAAAGCCATTTCCACCGCTGTTGCCGCGCTGTTCGCAGCCGTTGCACTGAACGCCGCTGCGCAAGCCCCGGCAGCCGCTCCGGCCGCCAAAGCTGAAGCCGCCAAGCCGGCCGCTGCCGCTCCGGCTGCTCCCGCCGCCGCTGCTCCGGCCGCTGCCGCTCCGGCCAAGGCTGAAGTGAAGAAGGAAGAAGTCAAGAAGGACGCCAAGGAAGCCAAGGCAGAAAAGAAAGCCAAAGCCAAGGCCAAGGCAAAAGCCAAGAAAGACGACGTAAAGAAGGAAGAAGCACCGAAGAAGGAAGAAGCCAAGAAAGACGCCCCGAAGAAGTAATTCGGAACCGGACTTGGTCCGATGAGGGGGCGGAACTTCGGTTCCGCCCTTTTTGTTTTTGGTCGCCCTTGAGCGGCTCAATATGAAAATGCCGCGATAATTCACGTCATGAAAAGCAACCGCATCGTCATCGGACTCTCCGGCGGCGTCGATTCCTCCGTGTCCGCATTGTTGCTGAAACAACAGGGTTACGATGTTGTCGGCCTGTTCATGAAGAACTGGGAGGACGACGATGACGACCAGTACTGTTCGACGCGCCAGGATTTCATCGACGCCGCCGCCGCCGCGGACGTGATCGGCATCGACTTTGAGGCCGTCAATTTTGCGGCCGAATACAAGGATCGGGTGTTTGCCGAATTCCTGCGCGAATATTCAGCCGGCCGCACGCCCAATCCTGACGTGCTGTGTAACGCCGAAATCAAGTTCAAGGCATTTCTTGACCACGCCGTGGCGCTGGGTGCCGAGCAAATTGCAACAGGTCACTACGCCAGAGTTCGGGAGGATGAAGGCCGGTTTGAGTTACTGAAGGGGCTGGATCCGGGAAAGGACCAGAGCTATTTTCTGCACCGATTGAACCAGAGGCAGCTCTCGAAAGCCGTCTTTCCGGTGGGCCATTTGCAGAAGTCGGAGGTAAGGAGACTTGCCCGCGAAGCACAACTGCCCAATCATGCCAAGAAAGATTCGACCGGAATCTGCTTCATCGGAGAACGACCGTTTCGTGAATTCCTTCAACGGTACCTGCCCAAGGAGCCCGGCGACATTGTCTCGTCCGACGGCAAACTTCTCGGAAGGCACGAGGGCCTCATGTACTACACGCTGGGGCAACGGCAGGGGCTCGGCATTGGTGGTACACGCGATGGAGACGGGGCGCCCTGGTTTGTTGCCGAAAAGCAACTGCAACCAAACCGTCTGGTCGTGGTGCAGGGGCACGATCACCCCAGTCTGCTCAAGGCAGTCTTGATGGCGGCGGACGCCTCCTGGGTCAGTGGCGAACCACCGTCAACAGTCCTGAATGTCGCTGCAAAAACCCGGTATCGCCAATCTGACGCTGCATGCATCCTGCGGCCCGGGACTGGCAAAGAATTTTCCCTTGAATTCTCAAGTCCGCAGTGGGCGGTGACGCCGGGCCAATCGGCGGTTCTTTACGCAGGTGACATCTGCCTTGGGGGTGGCATCATCCGCTGAGGAGGCCGCGATGGGCCTAGGCGCCCGGCGGCTTGCTTTCGATGAATGAAGCTCGCGCTTCCAGCCGTTCAATCCAGTCTTTGAGATTGGCGTGGCTCCCGCGCCAGTTCAGCTCGGGCAAGCGGAATTCCAGCCATAGCAACGCGCAACCCAGCGTGATATCGCCGATGGTCATTGAGACCCCGTGACAATAGTCGCGATCCCCCAGGTCGCGTGCCGCTGCGACAACAGCCGCTTCAATTTTGCCCCGCTGACGTGCCATCCATTCCGGACTCTGTTGGGACTCGGGGCGCTTCCGTTCGAGAAAGATCGCAATGCCGGCGTCCGCAATACCATCACCCAGCGCCTCCCACCGTTTGACCATGGCGCGTTCGCGCCCGCCTTCGGGAATCAGCCGCGAAACTGGAGTGATGCCATCAAGGTATTCGGTGATGACTCGCGAATCGTACAAAGTAACGCCGTCATCGAGAACCAGCACCGGCACTTTGCCCAGCGGGTTGTAGGTACCAACCTTGGTGTCCGGGCTCCAGACATTCTCTTCCGCAAACTCGCAGTCAATGCGTTTTTCCGCCATCACGATGCGGACTTTTCGGGCGTAGGGGCTGGTAAAGGACGCAATCAGTTTCATTGGAAATGGATGATTTCTTGTCAAGGCGTGCATGGAAATAGCGAGTGAAAAGTATAGCATTCCAGAGGCATCGCCCCCCTGAATCGGGAGGAGCCAAAACGACTCGCGTGCTAAAATTTGACCCTGCGTTGGCGAAAGAAAATCAATGTCCGGATCTGCCGTTCTCCCCCTCACTTCCCTTACGGCCATTTCCCCCCTTGACGGCCGTTACGAGAAAAAAACGGCCGCCTTGCGCGCGTACTTCAGTGAATTTGCGCTGATTCGCCATCGGGTTCACGTCGAGGTCGAGTGGCTCGTCGCACTATCGATGGAGCCACGGATCGCCGAGTGTCCTGCCTTCCTGCCGCAAACCATCGACGCACTGCGGGCGGCCGCCGCCGGATTCTCGATTGCGGACGCCGAGCGGGTCAAGGCGATTGAAGCGACCACGAACCACGACGTCAAGGCTGTCGAGTACTGGCTTCGCGAACGCTTCGCCGACCTGCCTGAAGTCACGCGGGTGCAAGCCTTCATTCACTTTGCGTGCACCTCCGAGGACATCAACAATCTTTCGCACGCGCTCATGCTCAAGGCGGCGCGCGAGGAGGTCCTGCTGCCGGCGCTGGCCCGCATCGAGCAAAAGCTGCAGTCACTCGCCCTCGAACACGCCGATGTGGCGATGCTTTCGCACACGCACGGCCAGGCTGCAACCCCGACCACACTGGGAAAGGAAATGGCCAACGTGGCTTTCCGGCTGCAGCGCGCCAAGGCCGCCATCGCCGCCGTTGAACTGCTCGGCAAAATCAATGGTGCCGTGGGCAATTTCAATGCACACCTCTCGGCCTACCCGGAGTTTGACTGGAGGGGGTTTGCGCAACGTTTCGTTGAAGGACTTGGAGTCCACTTCAATCCGTACACTATCCAGATCGAGCCGCACGACTACATGGCATCACTGTTTGATGGCGTCGCCCGCGCCAACACCATCCTGATCGACCTTGACCGCGATATCTGGGGATACATTTCGCTGGGCTACTTCAAGCAGCGGGTGAAGGCCGGCGAAATCGGTTCGTCCACCATGCCGCACAAAGTCAACCCGATCGACTTCGAGAATTCGGAAGGCAATCTGGGTTTGGCCAATGCACTGCTGAGGCACTTGTCGGAAAAATTGCCCGTGTCCCGCTGGCAACGCGACCTGACGGATTCGACCGTGTTGCGCAACATGGGAGTCGCGTTCGGCTACTGCCTCCTTGCTTACGATTCCCTGACGCGCGGTCTGGACAAGCTGGAAGTCAATTCCACGAGGATCGCCGCCCATCTTGATGCCAGCTGGGACGTGCTGGCTGAACCCATCCAGACAGTGATGCGCAAGCACGGCATCGGCGATGCCTATGAACAACTCAAGGAACTTACACGTGGCAAGGGCGGAATTTCCCGCGAGGACATCCAGCGCTTCGTGAGCGGTTTGCAGATACCCGCCACTGACAAGGCACTGCTACTGGCCATGACGCCGGCGTCATATACCGGCGCGGCCGCCGCACTGGCCAGATCGATCAAACCCTAGCATTGGCGAGGCTCGCAGGCCGTTTTCGGGCTGCGAGGCCCGTCCGGCGTGGGTTCTTGCCGCGCCGGACCCGTGAAGCCGCCGCTCAGGAACCGCCCTTCATCAGTTCCTTCAGGAATGCCTCTGCCTGCTTCATGTCCAGCATGCCTTTCTTGGCGGCATCCATCCTGTTAAACGCAGTTTCCACCTTCTTCAGGTAGTCCGTGCGGCTGATCATCGTGCCACTCGCGCCGTCCGTCTGCTGCAATTCGATGAGAAAGGCCATCGCCTTCTTCTCATCGAGCATGCCCTTCTTGCCCGAGTCCATCTTGTCGAACATGGCTGCTGCGCGATTCATGACCTCAGTCTTGGAGATCATGCCGTCCTTGTTCACGTCATTGTTACGGACAAAACGGTTGATGTCTTCGGCATTGAGGTCGGCGAACGCCGGAGCCGACAAGCCCATGGCGATGGCGGCGAGCGACGCCCAGGCAAACTTTGCGAACTGATTTTTCATGGCGACTGATCCTTGATTGTTGTGATCGGGAGAGCAGCGGGTCGTCAATTCGCCTGTTGCGCGAATGCCCAACACGCTGCCTGCTCACTAGGTCGCCAGACCCTTCAGTTCCTTACACGTCGAACTTGATTCCCTGGGCCAACGGAAGCTGGCTGGAATAGTTGATGGTGTTGGTGGCCCGACGCATGTAGGCCTTCCAGCTGTCGGAACCGGACTCGCGCCCGCCACCGGTTTCCTTTTCACCGCCGAAAGCCCCGCCGATCTCGGCACCGGAGGTACCGATGTTGACGTTTGCGATTCCGCAATCACTGCCCCCTGCCGCCACAAACTGCTCTGCCTCACGCAGGTCGGTCGTGAAAATTGATGAGGACAACCCCTGCGGAACGGCGTTCTGCAAAGCGATCGCCTGATCGAGCGAGTCGCACTTCAACACGTATAGAATGGGCGCAAAGGTCTCGTGGCAAACGGTTGCGGTCTGCGCAGGCATTTCCACAATGGCAGGCTCAACATAAAAAGCCCCCGGCGCCGAATCTGCCTGTACGCGATTGCCACCGGTCACGGTACCACCCTCGGCCGCAGCAGACATGAGCGCCTTCTGCATTGCCTGGAAGGAATCCTGATCGATCAAGGGACCAATCACGGTATCCGCCTCCAGTGGACTGCCGATGCGGATCGATGAATAGGCGGACTTGAGACGGGGCAGCAGCTGATCGTAGACGCTTGAGTGAACGATCAACCGGCGCAACGTCGTGCAGCGCTGCCCGGCAGTTCCCACTGCGGAAAATAGTGCGGCCGAAAGGACCATTTTCAGGTCTGCTGAGGGTGCCACGATCATGGCGTTATTGCCGCCCAGTTCAAGTATGGTCCTCGCAAAGCGGGCGGCGGCGCGTTGCCCGACAGCGCGCCCCATACGGGTCGACCCCGTCGCCGAAATCAGCGCAACCCGGGGATCATCCACCAATGCTTCACCTGTGTTGGCGCGACCAATGATGAGTTGCGCCAATCCATCCGGTACCTGCCCGCCGGCCTCGCGATAGCGGCCGACCGCGCGTTCGAACAGCACACTGGTCGCAATAGCGGTGAGAGGCGTTTTTTCGGACGGCTTCCACACCACGGCATCGCCACAGGTGAACGCGAGAGCGCTGTTCCACGCCCATACCGCAACCGGAAAATTGAATGCACTGATCACACCGACCACGCCAAGCGGATGCCATTGCTCCATCATGCGGTGGCCTGCGCGCTCAGAGGCGATCGTAAGGCCGTAAAGCTGGCGCGAAAGGCCGACAGCAAAGTCGCAGATATCGATCATTTCCTGGACTTCGCCCAACCCTTCCTGAAGGATCTTGCCGGTCTCAACAGACACCAGTTCCCCGAGCGCCTGCTTGTGCACCCGAAGCTCCTCGCCAAACAGCCGCACGAGTTCACCGCGCTTCGGTGCAGGCACATCGCGCCACACCTGAAAGGCCTGGTGCGCCGACGAGATTTTCAAGGCGACCTCCGCCGGCGTGTCACACCTCAACGATGCCAGAATGCCGCCGTCTATCGGGCTGTGCGCATTGAGGTCGTTTCCCTGGTGGCCGCCGAGATCGACGCCGAGTCGGGTGAGTAGTTCGGTAACTTTCATATGCGGGTCCGGATTTGGAAAGAGCGGTAGGTTACACGCATTCGGGGGCCGGGATCAGGTGCCGGTCTGCGGGTTCATGCGCTCGCCCTGCGCCAGTTTGTTGAGCGCATTCACGTAGGCCTTGGCGCTGGCAAGAACGATATCGGTGTCAGCTCCGATTCCGTTGATGACGCGACCGTCCTTGGTCAGCCGCACGGTCACCTCACCCTGTGAGTCTGTCCCCTCGGTGACATTGTTCACCGAGTAGAGCACCAGTTCCGCACCGCTGTGAACCACGCTCTCCAGCGCCTTGAAGGTTGCATCCACCGGACCCGCCCCTTTCGCCTCGCAGGAAGTCTCCTTGCCCCCATCGGCGATGATCAACCTGGCATACGGCTCCTCACCGGTTTCCACATGCGCAGTCAGGGACACGAGATGGTACTGCTCGACCGCCGGCGTCACCGACTCGTCGGAGACCAGGGCATGCAGATCCTCATCAAAAATTTCGTGCTTCTTGTCGGCCAGTTCCTTGAATTTCTGAAAGGCGGCATTGAGCGCAACCTCACTCTCCAGCACGATGCCCAACTCCCGCAGGCGTTCGCGAAATGCCGAGCGCCCCGAAAGTTTTCCCAGCGTCAGCTTGTTCGTGTGCCAGCCGACATCCTGTGCACGCATGATTTCATAGGTCTCGCGATGCTTGAGAACGCCATCCTGATGGATGCCG
>CAYSKY010000117.1:0-8489 GCA_964431425.1 uncultured Burkholderiales bacterium | reverse complement strand
TGGCCGGCATGAACGTGGTCGGCGACCTGTTCGGCGCCGGCAAGATGTTCCTGCCCCAGGTGGTCAAATCCGCCCGCGTGATGAAACAGGCCGTGGCCCACCTCATTCCCTTTATCGAAGCCGAGAAAGGCGACAAGCCGGAGGCCAAGGGCAAGATCGTCATCGCCACGGTGAAGGGCGACGTGCACGACATCGGCAAGAACATCGTCGGCGTGGTCATGCAGTGCAACAACTTCGAAGTGGTGGATCTGGGCGTGATGGTGCCCACCGACAAGATTCTCGACGCGGCCATCGCCGAGAAAGCCGACATCATCGGCCTGTCCGGCCTCATCACTCCGTCGCTGGAAGAGATGGCCCACGTGGCCAAAGAAATGCAGCGGCGCGGTTTTACCATCCCGCTGCTGATCGGTGGTGCCACGACCTCGCGCACCCACACCGCGGTAAAGATCGAGCCGAATTATCAGGCGCCGGTGGTGTGGGTGCCGGATGCGTCGCGTGCGGTGGGGGTGTGCAGCAACCTGCTGTCGGACGAACTGAAGAACGATTACGTGAAATCGGTGCGCGAGGATTACGTCAAGGTGCGCGAGCAGCACGCCAACAAGAAAGGTGTGAAGCTGGTGACGCTGGAAGCGGCACGTGCCAACCGCACTAAGCTGGACTGGGCAAAGCATCGCACCGTCAAGCCGGCGTACACCGGCGTGAAGGCGATCAAGAATATTCCGCTGGAAGAGCTGGTGCCGTACATCGACTGGAGCCCGTTCTTCCAGACCTGGGACCTGTGGGGCACTTATCCGAAGATTCTCGACGATGCGACCGTCGGCACCGCTGCGCGCGAGGTGTTTGCAAACGCGCAGAAGTTGTTGGACCAGATCATCAAGGGGCGCTGGCTCTCCGCCAATGCGGTGGTTGGTTTCTGGCCCGCAAATAGTGTCGGGGATGACATCGAAATTTATGCCGACGAGTCCCGCACCGGTGTGCTCAAGACTTTCCGTCATCTGCGGCAGCAGAACGAGAAGCCGGCCGGCAATCCCAATCAGTCGCTGGCCGACTTCATCGCGCCGCGCGACACCGGCGTTTCCGATTGGATCGGTTCATTTGCGGTTACAGCGGGCCTCGGCTGCGACGAACGCGCCAAGGCGTTTGAAGCCAAACACGACGACTACAGCGCCATCATGCTCAAGGCGCTGGCCGACCGGCTTGCCGAAGCGTTCGCCGAATACCTGCACGCGAAAGTGCGGCGCGAGTATTGGGGCTATGCGGCAGACGAGACGCTGGATCACGCAGCGCTCATCGCCGAGAAATACGCCGGCATCCGCCCGGCCCCCGGCTATCCGGCTTGCCCTGAGCACAGTGAGAAAGGTCCGCTGTTTGAATTGCTGGAAGCCACCGACAAGGCCGGCATCTCACTGACTGACAGCTTTGCGATGTGGCCCACGGCAGCGGTATCGGGCTTCTACCTTTCGCATCCGCAGTCGCAGTACTTCGCCGTCGGCAAAATCGACCGCGACCAGCTGGCCGACTATGCCGCGCGCAAGGGTTGGGATATCACGACCGCCGAGCGCTGGCTGGCGCCGAATCTGGGCTAGTATGCAGGCGGAGGGAGCGGCCCGTGATGCGGGCCGGCAGTCAACGCAGTCAAAACAACATCACGAACGAGCGCACCATGTCATCCATACCCGAACACGGTTCCTACACCCACTTTCCCTCACCCATGAAATCCTATCTGCAGAGCGTGCTGGCCATACTCGCTTCCGGTATTCCCGGCGCGACGCTGGCCTGGCTGGCGATGACGGCGCTGGGCTTGACCGGGTTGCCGCTGGCGCTGGCCACGGCTTTCACGGCGATGGTGTTCAGCGTGGCGATCTTCGCCGGGCTGGTCGCGCTGGGTCGCGCGTTCAAGATCGTCAAGTAGGCCTAGCTTCACAGCTGGATCATAAACTCCAGCATTGGCGCGGCTTTCCAGCCATTTTCGGCCTGGGGGGCGCGCCAATGCTGGAGTTTCTCATTTTGTACAGGGGGCACGCGCTAGACGCCCTGACGAAATGCAGTTCGTCAAGGGTTCGCCGCAGTCGGCTAGACGCGTTCGCGATCAGCCCAGTTCGCGGCACCGATTCCGGGAATTCGCATCGCATGCGATGCGCCGGAAGAGGCCCTGACGAAATGCAGTTCGTCAGGGGTTCGCCGCAGTCGGCTAGACGCGTTCGCGATCAGCCCAGTTCGCGGCGAACCGATTCAACTCATGCGCATTGCGCAGCCCCAGTTTCTGCTTGAGATTGGCACGGTGCGCTTCGATGGTCTTCACACTGCGGCTTAGTTTCTCGGCGATCTCGCTGGCGCCTAGGCCCAGGCCGATCAGCCGGAAAATTTCGTACTCGCGGTCCGTGAGGTTCGAAAGAACCGAGACCGGCTGCGCGAGCGACTTGCCGCGCACTTTTTGCAGCAGCATGGATTGCATGCGCTCGGAGAGGTAGACCTCGCCGGCCAGGATTTTGCGGATGGCGATGATGACTTTCTCGGTCGCCTCCTGTTTCACCAGGTATCCCTTGGCACCGACCCGGAAGGCGCGCTCGCCATGCACCAGTTCGTCGTGCATCGACAGCACCATGGTGGGCAGCTCGGGGTAGATTTCAGTGGTTTTCTTGATCAACTCCAGTCCGGAAAGGCCTGGTAACGAGATGTCGGTCACCAGCAGGTCGGGGCGCTCGCGTTCGAGCACCGCCAGTGCCGCCTCGGCGCTTTCGGCCTCCAGCGCGACTTCCAGATCGGGTTCGTTGTTGATCAGTTCCTTCAGACCATGCAGCACGATGGCGTGGTCATCAACTACCATGATGCGCGACTTCAAAACACCTCCTGCCGTGTAATGGATGGGTCGCGGGACAATTGCGTGTTGGGTTGCCACCGCACCTTGATACTGGTGCCGCCATGGCGGCCGTGCCGCACTGTCAGGGCGGCGCCGATCGCGCTGCAACGGTGGCGGATGCTGTGGAACCGGCTGCTGCTTTCGCCGTTCGCCGGCAATTCCACGCCCGTCCCGCCCACGCCGTCATCTTGTATCAGCAATTGCACGCCCTGCCCGCGTTGCGTGAGCGAGAGTGTAATGGTTTGTGCGCGGCTGTGCTTCAACGCGTTATTCGTCGATTCCTGGGCGATGCGGTACAGGCTCCTCGCCACGATCTCGTCGCGGATGCTGATCTCCGGATCGATCCGCGTCCGGCAATCGACCACGCCAAGGCTGTCCACATCGTTGGCCAGTTGGACCAGTGCCGCCACCAGTCCATCGCTGCCCCAGATATAGGGCGAAAGGCCATGCGAAATCATGCGCGTGTGCCGGATGGTCCGGTTCACCAGTTCGGAGATTCGCGCGGCATCCGCCGCGAATTCCGGGTGCTTCTCGATCAGGCGCCGCTCCAGCGACTTGGTGAGCAGGGCCACCCCTGTCAGGTCCTGTCCCAGCTCATCGTGCAGCTCCAGGCCCACCTGCGCCAGTTCCAGCTCGATGGTCATCAGGATGTTGCGTTCCAGCTCCTGGCGCTGCTGGACCTCCACCTCCAGCTGCCTGTTGGCGCGGGCCAGCTCCCGTGTCTTGCGTTCCACGGCCAGTTCGGCGTTACGGCGGTCGGTAACGTCGCGCGAAGCGATCTGGGCATGCAGCAATCTGCCCTGCTCGTCACGTACCAGGCTGATCTGGCTTTCCAGCCACAGGTAGTAACCGTCGCGGTGGCGCAGCCGGTAGGTCAGCGCAGACGGCACTTCACTGCCGGACATCAAGGACAGAAAGCGGCGGGAGCACCAGTGCAGGTCTTCCGGGTGAAACAGCCGCAACGGGGTCCGGTTCAGCACGCGCTCGACGCCGTGGCCGGTGAGCGTGGTGAACGAGGGCGAGACGAACAGAATCCTGCCATCCGGCTCGTGCAGGGAGATGAGATCCTGCATATTCTGGGTGATCAGGCGGTAGCGTTCCTCTTTTTCCGCCAGTGCACGTTCGGCCAGCTTGATGCGGGTGATATCTCGCCCGGTGCCACGATAGCCGGTGAACTGGCCCTCGGCATCAAACATGGGGCTGCCGCTGATGCTGAAGTAGCCCGAGACCTCGCCGCTGTCCGCATCAAAAATCCGGGTGATGAGGGCCTGGAAAGGCTCGTGCGCATCCAATCGCGCGCGATGCGCGGCCCACTCTTCCGGGCCCATGGCGTTGGGAAACAACTCCCATCGGGTGCGGCCCAGCACGGCGCTGCGCGGCAGGTTGCTGCGTACGGTGCGGGGTCGGGAAATAAAGGCCATTCGATGCGCGGCATCGGTTTCCCAGTACCAATCGGACGAAATCTCGGTGAGGGCACGGAAACGTTCCTCGGAGAAACGCAGCCGTTCCTCGGCCATCCGGCGCTCGGTGACGTCGCGCGAGGTCGCCTGGAAATGCCTCAGCGTGCCGGAAGCGTCGCGCACCGGCACCACCACGGTTTCAAGCCACATGTAATGGCCGGCGCGGTGGCGGAAGCGGTATTCAAGCGTCAGCGGCGCGGCGCGGGGGGTATTGGCAAACTGCTCGACTGCCGCGCGCACGCGGCCCAGGTCGTCCGGGTGGATGAAGTCGTACGGTGTCCGGCCGACGGAATCGGCCACGCTGTAGCCCATCAATCGTTCGGTGGACGGCGAGCAGTACAGGACGGCGCCATCGCGGCCGTGCAGGGCCACCTGGTCGTGCATGTTCTCGGAAATCAGACGGAACTTTTCCTCACTCTCCTGCAATTGCAACTCTGCCACCTTCTGCGCGGTGATGTTGCGCGTAACACCGCGGAAGGCCACGAGTTGCCCGCTGTCGTCATGCACCGGCTCGCCGATGATGGCCAGCCAGCGTGTTTCGCCGGCGGCGGTCAGGATGCGGCGCTGCACGGAATATGGTTTGCCCTGCAGCAGGTGTTCGCGGTTCCGCAGCGCGAGGTCGCGCTCATCCGGGTGGCACCACTTGCGCTGCCATTCGCTCATGGTGGTGATGCGCTCGTCGAGCGTCATCTCGTAGACGGCATCGTGATCCCCGAAGCCATGGAGGCGGTCGGACTTGATGTCCCAGTAGAAGTGGCCCATCTCCGCGATACGGTGCGCCTCGCTCAACTGGCGGGTGGTCTCGATCAGCCGCAGCTCCCGCGCCTTTTCGTCGGTGATGTCGCGCGTGACCCCCGACACGGCCACCACCGCGCCGTGGTTGTCACGTACCGGATGACTGATGGTTTCGATCCAGCGCTCGTTACCCCTGGCAGTACGGATGCGGCGCTGTGCTTCCAGCGTTTCGCCGCCGGCCGCGCGACGTTTGCTGGCCCAGGCATCGGCCTTATCGTCGGGGTGGTAATGCCGGTCGATCCAGTCAGCGAGGCTGACGTGGCCGGTGTCGCTGTCCACTTCAAAAATCTGCCGGTATTGCGCGGACATCTCGAGGCTGTCGGTTGCCGGATGCCAGTACCAGCTGCCCATGCGACCCAGACGCTGTGCCTCCTCCAGCTGCTCGGTGCGTCGCGCCAGTTCCAGCAGCGCATGCTTTTGCGGGGTGATGTCGAGGGTGACGCCGCAGTAATGCGACAGGCGGCCCGTCGAGTCGAACACCGGCTCGGCGATGGACCGGATCCATTTTTGCAACCCGTCGGCGGTGAACAGGCGGCGTTCGCGGTCGAACGGTTTGCCGCCGAAGCTGTTTTCCAGCACGGGCACGAACGCCTCGAAATCCTCCCGCGGCATGAAGCGCTCGGCCCACTCGCGCATGGACTGCGGGTGATTCGCATCGGTGGTGCCGTAGATACGCTTCATGTGCTCGCAGGTCACCAGCACGTCGCCGTCGGCGTGCCAGGTCCAGGTACCGAGGCCGGCGATCTTTTTGGCTGTTTCGAGGGTCGCCGTTCGCGTCGCCAGATCGGCAAAGGCGGCACGCTCCTCGGTGATGTCGCGGCCGATACCCAGCGAGCCGATGGCCAGGCCGCTGCTGTCGATGCGCGGGATATTGCGGAACATGATCCAGCGCGCGGTGCCGTCCGGCATCCGCAGCTTGCGCATCCCGCCGGTCGGCTCCCCCGCGCCGTGCTTCACCGCATTGGCGCGTGATTCCTCGATCTGCGCCGGATCATCGATAAAACGGTCAATGAACTCGGCGATGGACCGGGGGCAGGTGTCGGCCGTGACTTGCAGCATGTCCAGGTATTGCTGGCTTGCCCAGGTCAGGTTTCCCGACCGATCCGAGACCCAGCTGGCGCAGCGCGATAGCTGCTGCGCCTCATCGAAGATGGTCTGCAGCTGTTCGTGGGCGGCGCGCTCGCGGGACAGCAGCAGGGCATTGCTTTCATGGGCCAGGCGTTCGCGAAGCCACAGGATCAGCAACAGGGCGCACATCGCCGCCAGCAGGCAGGTCAGGACGATCAGGCGGCCGGCGGCGGTGTTTTCGGCGATTTCCGGAAGTTGCAACCACGCCAGGCCCAGCACCGCTACCAGCAACACGGCCACCAGCAGACCGCTGGTGCTGCCGGATAGCACTGAAGCCCTCGATTTGACGGGACGGGTCTCCCCAACCATACGACCTCGGTATCGCGTGCCGGCCACATTCCACCGTGGACAGGATGCCTCCCTGCCGCCGGCCGGCCAACACGTCATCTAGTGGTTTTTACCGGTTCAGATTTCATGAAACGCCGATATACATCCAGCGTTCCGGTGTTCATCATGTCACGGATTGGCTGGAGGTGCAGGCGGGTACAGGTTTATGCAGCCCGCCCGTGCGATGCCCTCGGTTGCTAAATCCATTCCGGAAGAGGCTGCGTTCAATGCCTCTGTCCGCCGGTCCCCTTTGGCCCGCCTTACGGTGGGCATTTTTTTGCCCGGCGGTTTCAGGAAATGAGGATGACGCGGTAGTCGTTGACGTTGGTACGCGTCGGCCCGGTGACCACCAGATCCCCCAGCGGGGAAAAGAAGCCGAAGGCGTCGTTGTTGAGCAGCAATTGCCCGGGCACCAGGCCCAGCGCCTTTGCCCGTACCAGTGAATCCGCACCCAGCAAGGCGCCCGCATTGTCTTCCGAACCGTCGATGCCGTCCGTATCGGCAGCCAGTGCTTCGATGCCGGGGGTGCCATCCAGTTCCAGCGCCAGTGAGAGCAGAAACTCGCTGCAACGGCCACCGCGCCCGCCGCCGGTGGTGCCTTCGCGGATGGTCACGGTGCATTCGCCGCCAGAGATCAGGGCGACCGGCGGTTTGAAGGGATGGTGGTGCCGCTGGATCTGCCGCGCCAGCGCCGCATAGACCCTGGCGACCTCGCGTGCTTCGCCGGTGACGGTGTCGCCGAGGATCACCGGCGTGATGCCGCGCTGCTGAAACCAGGCGCCCGCCATGGACAGGCTGCCGTGGGCGGTGGCGATCATGTGATTCTCGACGCGCGCAAACACCGGGTCACCGGTCTTGAGGGTTTCCGGAATATCGCCGCGTGCGCCGTTGGACAAGTGCCGTGCGATGGCCAGTGGCGGCGTGATGCGGTAGGCGTTGAGGATATCCAGTGCGTCCTGGTAGGTGGACGGGTCCGCAACCGTCGGCCCGGAGGCAATGGCGGACGGGTCGTCGCCGGCCACATCGGAAATGATCAGTGAAACCACCTTCGCACGCGTGGCGGCGGCGAGACGCCCACCCTGGATGAGCGAAAGATGCTTTCGCACCACGTTCATGTCCTGGATCGGCGCACCGCTGGCGAGCAATTCACGAGTGACCGTCTTCAGGTCGGCCATGGTGATGCCTTCAGCTGGCAACGAAAGAAGGCTCGAACCGCCGCCCGAAACCAGCACCAGCAGCAAATCGTCTTCATGCAGCGAGCCCGCCAGCGCAAAGATCTCCTGGGCGGCGCGCTCGCCGGACTGATCGGGGACGGGATGTCCGGCCTCGACCACGCGGATGCGCTTGAGCGTTTCGTCGCCCGCGTAACCATGGGCGTAGCGGGTGATGACCACGCCGTCCAGTGGCGAACCCGCAGGCCAGGCATTTTCCACCGCCTTCGCCATGGCGGCCGCGGCTTTGCCGGCACCCACCACCAGGGTGCGGCCTTTGGGCGGTGTGGGTAGATGTTGCGGAACGATGACCAGCGGATCTGCGGCCGTCAGTGCCGCACGAAAACTGCCGAGGAGGAGATCGCGTGGAATCATGCGGCTTACTTTGCAGAGGCCGTGGAGCGTTTCTTGGCGACCCCCAGGATCGGCGCAAGGTAACGGCCGGTGAAACTGCGCGGGGACGCCGCGACTTCCTCCGGGGTGCCCTGCGCGATGATCTCGCCGCCGCCGTCACCACCTTCCGGGCCGAGATCGACGATCCAGTCGGCGGTCTTGATCACATCCAGGTTGTGCTCGATCACCACCACCGTATTGCCGTGGTCACGCAGGCGATGCAGCACCTTCAGCAGCAGGTCGATGTCGTGGAAGTGAAGGCCAGTGGTCGGTTCATCCAGGATGAACAGCGTGCGGCCGGTGTCGCGCTTGGAC
>CAYSKY010000116.1:0-8513 GCA_964431425.1 uncultured Burkholderiales bacterium | reverse complement strand
TCGTAAGTATCGTGCTGGGCCTGGTCGGGGAACAAAGTTCCCTTTTCCTTGGCCACCGTGGCGATGATGTTGCCCAACGTCTTCAGCTTCAGAAAGTACTCGTAACCGTCTGCCGTGCCGTATTCATACGGATCCCACTTCTTGGGCTTCTCGGTAGGGTTGTCCTGCTGCTTGAAGTTGGTATAAAAGCCGTAGTTGGCCGCCAGCATGAAGGCACCGTTGTGATAACTGTCGTCGTTCATGTACAGGTCGGTGACGGGCGCCTGTGGCGAAGCCGCCTTGATCGCGGGATGGCTGTCGATGATGCTGGCCGAGACGAAAAAACCCGGATAGGAATTGCCCCAGATGCCGACCTTGCCATTGTTGTTCGGCACGTTCTTCAGCAGCCACTCGACGGTGTCGTACATGTCGGTGCTCTCGTCGACATCGCCCGCCTTTTTGTTGGGCTTGTGCGGCGTCATTTCGACAAACTTGCCCTCCGACATAAATCGGCCGCGCACGTCCTGCATGACAAAGATGTATCCAGCCTTGGGGAAATCCGCGGCCGGCCCGAGGCGGCGTGGCATGAAGTCCACGCCGTAAGGCCCGACGCTGTAGGGCGTGCGTTCCATCAGGAACGGATAGGTCTTGCTCTGGTCTTTCGGCACATAGACCGCGGTGAACAGGCGCTTGCCGTCGCGCATGGAAATGCGGTACTCGTACTTGGTGTAGTTTTCCTTGACGCTGAATTCGGGTGCGGCCGGTGGCGCGGGGGCCTGCGCCAATGCCAGCGTGGAAAAGAGGGCGAGGAGCAAGCTGGCGGCGAGGGATCGGATCATGGGAAAGCCTGTTGAGTTTAATTTGGTTATGCTGCGATGCCGTCGCTGTCGAGCAGCGCGATGGGCAAACAGGTTGATGCACTTCGCAAGACACCTCCCCCTTTTCTAAAGGGGGATCGAGAGGGATTTTTCGGCGCCCGCCTCGCAATGAAGACCGAACTGCCCCCTCGCTTCGCTCTCCCCCTTACTACGCTCTGGGAAAGGGGCAGAAACTTCGCGGGTTGTATTTCAAATTGCCGAGAAACCGCGACTCTATCAGTCCTTCGGGATGCCCGTCTCACCCAGGTCCCAGAACACCCCTGCCATGACCGCCAGCCCCTCGCGGGCAATGGAGCCCAGCATGTGTTCGTTGGGGGCGTGCTGCGAGCAGGCGGAATAGGAATGCGGTATCCAGATGGTGGGCAGGCCCAGCGTATCGGCGAACACTTCGTTGGGCAGCGAGCCACCAAGGTTGGGGAGGATCGCGGGTTTCTTGCCGGTGGTCCGGGAAATGCTATCCACCGCCCAGCGCACCCAATGGTTGTCGGGGCTGAGCCGCGTGGCGTGCATGAGTTCGTCGCGCGCCGGGGTTACGCTGACCTCGGGAAATCCCTCCCGCTGAAAATGGCGCTGCAGCGCGGGAATGACGTCGTGGGGATCGGTCCCCACCACAAAGCGCAGGTGGCCGCGCGCCCAGGCCTTGCCAGCGATGGCATTGACCGGGAAATCCGGGTTGCCGACTTTCATGGACAGCACGGAAAAGCTCGACCAGCCGAAGACACGCTCCGCGGGCGAGAGACCGGGCTCGCCCCAGTCGACATCGATCTGCGGGCCGTCGTCGCCGCCAGAGGGATCGCAGTCCTTCAATGCCTCGCGCACGGCGTCAGGAATGCCGGCCGGCCGCCATTCGGGGATGCGGATGGCGCCGTTCCGGTCAGTGATGCTGGCAATGGCTTGCGTGAGGATGATGCCCGGATCCGCGATTAACCCGCCCCAGTTGCCGGAGTGATGCGCGCCGGGGCGCAGGTCCACGCTCATATCGAAATTCACCACGCCACGTGAACCGAGAAAAATCGTGGGACGGTCCGGCTTGAGCCGCGGGCCGTCGGACGCGATGAACACATCGGCCTTCAACGCTTCCTTGTGCAAAGCGCAGAAGGCATTGAGTCCGGGTGAGCCGATTTCCTCGCCCGTCTCGATCAGCAGTTTGACGTTGAAACCGAGCTTCCCGCGCACCGCAAGCACTGCCTGCAAGGCACCCAGGTTGATAGTGTGCTGCCCCTTGTTGTCGGCGGTGCCGCGACCATAGAGGCGATCGCCCTCCACCGTCAACGCCCACGGCCCCAGCCCCTCTCGCCACTGCGGCTCCAGGCCGCGGATCACGTCGCCGTGGCCATACGAAAGCACGGTTGGCAACGCCGCATCTTCCATGCGTTCGGCGATCATGAACGGACTTTTGCCGACCGGACTTTCGTGCACCGTACAGGTGAAGCCCATGGCGGCAAGCGAGGTGGTCAGCTCGTCGGCGAGGTATTGCTGCAACTCGGCCTTGCGACCCGGATTCTGGCTTTCGGTTGCAATGGCCACGCGCCGTGAAAGATCAGTATGAAACCGCTTCGAGTCGAAGTAATCCTCGGCAGCCGAGATGGCGTTGGCGCGTGACACGGTGTTCGCGGCCACGGCGGATCAGGCCGAACGCAGGCGATGGAAGCCGGCTTCCAGGTCGCGGATCAGATCATCCGGATCCTCAAGGCCGATGCTGTAGCGCACCAGTTTTCCGCGTGGCATGTCGGTGACCGTGCGGGCGATATGCGCGACCACGGCGAGACTTTCAAAACCACCCCAGGAATAACCCATACCGAACAATTCGTAGCCATCCATCATAGCGGCGAGCTGGGTTTCGCTGCAGTCGTGCAACTCAATCGTGAACAGGCCGCCCGCGCCGGTAAAGTCACGTTTCCAGATGGCGTGGCCCGGATCACTTTCCAGCGCCGGGTACATCACCCGCGCCACCTCCGGCCGCTGCTGCAGCCATCGCGCGACCTTCGTGGCACTCTCCTGATGACGCGCCAGCCGCACGCCCATGGTGCGCATGCCGCGCAGCGTCAGGAAGCAGTCGTCGGGAGACGCGCGCTGCCCGAGGTCCAGCGTGGTCCACTTCAAGTCGTGCCAGGTCTCTTCATTGGACACCACCAGACCGATCAGCACATCCGAGTGGCCCGCGTAGTACTTGGTGGCCGGCTGGATCACCAGATCGCAGCCGTGTTCAAACGCATTGAAGTGGTAGCCGGTCGCCCAGGCATTGTCGATGATGACCCTGGCGCCGCGGGCGTGGGCAATTTTCGCAATGGCGGGAATGTCCTGTATCTCGAACGTGTGGGAACCGGGGCTCTCGGTGTAGACCACCGTTGTGTTGGGCTGCATCAGTGCTTCTATACCGGTGCCGATGCAGGGGTCGTAAAAAGTGGTGTCCACGCCAAAGCGCGCGAGGTAGCGGTCAGCGAGGCGCCGCGCTGGAAAGTAACAGGAGTCCGGCATCAGCACATGGTCCCCCGACTTCACGCAGGCCAGCACCGCACAGGCGACGGCGGCCAGCCCACTGGAGTAGGCCACGGCGCGGTACCCACCTTCGATTTCAGCGACAGCATTTTCCAGCGCCAGCGAGCCTGGCATGTTGAATACGCCGTAGGTGGGCACCTGTTCGTCGGCGTCGAAGGACTTCTGGATGGCGCGCTGTTCTTCCATGCTGTTGAACAGCACGGTCGAGGCCCGATAGATGGGAAGGTTGACGGTACCGGGCGTGAGGGCCGCAGTGCGTCCGAGGTGGGTGAGCTTGGTATCTTTTTTCATTTTGTCAGTGCTGGAGCGGTTGGATCATGTGGCTATTTTGCCTTCGCGGACCGGTTCACGCCGCGAACTGCTTTTCCATCTGCCGCCGGAATCGCACCGCTTCGCTTTTCGCATCGAAGGCCACATCCTCCCACGTCACCGGTTTGCCGGCGGCGACATCGCGAAGCAGCTTCACCTTGTGCGCCAGGCCGATCGGCAGGCCGCCCAGGCGCTTCGATACCACGGCTGGCATCAACTTGCCGTAGACGGTATAGCCACCCTCGCCATCGAGCATTTCGCCGGCCTTGAGATTGCGCTTGGCGGTGGCCACACAGTCGCCGCGCCAGGCGGTGGCGGCCCCCGTGGCTTCGCGCCGCAGCGCGGCACTGGCCACGCTGATGCCCAGTTCCAGGCCGATGAGATGAAACGGTTTGTACATCGACGAGTAGTTGCCGGTGTCGTCAGTGATGAGCCCGTACTCCTTGAAACAGCGCTTTACATAGTCGCTGTCGGCGGCAAAGGTGACGTATACGCCCCAGCGCAAGTCACGAAACACCGGCCGGCCGTCGCGTTCGACCGAGGAAATCACTTCCACCTGGCCGCGGTGATGCAACTGGCCGCCGTCCGTCTTGGGTTTGAGCACACGCGCCAGGTCATCCACGCCGCAGGGCGGAAAGTTGAGCCCTTGCGGTGCCGGCGTGAGACCGGTGGCATTGGCCACCGCCGCCATCTCGATGGCGCTCTTGGTGCCGTCAAGGAATGAGTTGAACATCTGCGCGTTGAAGTCGCCGCCCTTGACCATTTCTTCACTGAAGCCGTAGTGCCCCCACACGGTATCGGGCGTGGAGGCGTGATACGCCGGCAGATACTTGGTACCTTTGCCTGCTGCCACCACTTCAAAGCCCGCCGCGCGCGCCCAGTCGACCATTTCACAAATCAGTGCAGGCTGGTCGCCGTAGGCCAGTGAATACACGATGCCCGCTTCCTCTGCGCGTTTGGCCAGCAGCGGACCGGCCAGCGCATCGGCTTCCACGTTGACCATGACGATGTGCTTCTTGTGCTCGCAGCAGGCCAACACGTGCGAGATGCCCGCGGCCGGATGGCCGGTAGCATCGATGATGACTTCAATCTGGCGATTGCGGATCAGGCTCATCGCATCATCGGTGATGAAAGTGGTGCCGCTGACAAAGGCTTGCTTGAAGGTGGTAGCCGCAAACTGCTCATCCTTCCAGCCCACCCGCCGCAGTGATTCCTGTGCCCGTGCCGGGTTCAGATCCGCTACACCCAGCAGGTGCAGTCCCGGCGTGCGCGGGATCTGCGACAGATACATCGAGCCGAACTTGCCGGCACCGATCAGACCGATGCGCAGGGGATTACCCGAGGCGACGCGTTGTTGCAGGAGTTTGTGGAGGTTCATGATTTCTCTTCTTCAATGACCCGCAGCAGATTGCAGGTGTCCATCGTGCCCCAGCCATGCTGCATGAGTTTTTCCAACTGGGCATGTACCAGTTGTACGGCCGGCATGGCCAGCCCCTGATCTTTCGCCATGTTGGCCACGAGGCCGAAGTCCTTGTGATGCAGCCGTGCCTCAATGCCGGCGGCGAAGTCACGGTTGGCCATCTTCGGGCCCATCAGGCCCAGCATCTTCGAGCCGGCGAAGCCGGACATGAGTGCTTCCACCACCTTGTTGCCATCGACGCCATTGGCCTGGGCGAACAGCATGGCTTCGGCAATGCCCTGGATGGCGATCACCTGTGCGGTCTGGTTGCAGGCCTTGGTCACCTGTCCGCAGCCCACGCCGCCCATATGAAAAATATTGGCGCCGAGTTTTTCCAGCAGGGGTCTTGCACGCTCCAGGACGTCTGAGCGCCCGCCGACGAGGATGGTCAAACTGGCTGCCTCCGCAGCCTTGGTACCACCGGAGACCGGGCAGTCGAGGAACTCAATGCCTTTCGCCTCCAGCTCGCGGGCAAAACGGCGCGTCTCGCGCACATCAATGGTCGAAAAATCGCAGACCAACGCGCCGGGCGCAGCGCCGTGGATCACCCCTTCCTCGCCGAGCAGTACGTGTCCAACATCCGCCGTGGCTGTAACGTTGGTCATGATGAAGTCGGCGCCGCGCGCCGCGTCGGCCGGCGAGGTGGCTGCGCGCGCGCCAAGCGCCACGAACGGTTCCATCACCTCGGCGCGGCGCGCATACACCGTCAGCGAGTGGCCCGCGTTGATGAGGTGGCGCACCATGTGCCCACCCATGTTGCCGAGGCCGACAAAAGCGATCTTGCAGGACATTGCTTTCCCCGCGAACAAAAGTCCAGTTTCGCGGAAAAGCGATGGGGCTGCAAACGACCGGCGTCAGGAACTGCACGGCATTTGCGCTCGCTCAACAGCGTGGGCGGGCGCGCGCACCTGGCCGTCGTCCACGATGGCGGGCATCCGGTCACTTGCTATGATGCCGTCACGGCCAAACTCATCCATCACGCAACCACCATGTCATTGCCGCACCCCGATCGCGCCCTGCTGCTGTTCGCCCACGGTTCGTCCGACCCGGGCTGGGCGGCGCCGTTTCGCCGGTTGCAGGCAGCGATCCAGGCGCGTGAGCCGGGCCGCATGGTGGAACTGGCATTTTTGGAACGCATGGAACCGTCGTTCGACGAGTGCGTGAACATCCTGCACCAGCGTGGCGTGCGGGAAGTGATGGTGGCGCCGATTTTTCTGGCGCTGGGGGGCCATATGCGAAAGGACCTGCCCGCGCTGGTCGCCGCGGCGCGCGAGCGTACGGGCATGCGGTTTCGGGTGCTGCCCGCCTTGGGCGAAATCGATGCCCTGATTGACGCGATTGCGGACTGGGCGGCGGGCGCTGCGCGCGATTAGCCGGCGGGAAGCGGCGGCGATGTGGGCGCCGTCTTGCGGCGATTGACCACCATGCGATCGTGCAGCCGCGCGATGGCTTCGCTGCCGGTTTTCACAAACAGGAACGGCAGGAACGCGTGTACCAGCGCCGCGCAGCCGGCCGTGAACAAGGCTGCGGCAAAGCCAAGCGCCACGCGTTGGTGTTGCCAATAGGTTTCGCCGACCTCCGCCGGGTGCTGCGTAAACAGGTTGTCGCCCATATCGCCCTCCTTGAAGGAAGCGGGCATTGTGCCGTCGATGCGCGAGAACGGGTTTGCAATGTTTCGCGCATAATCAGGTTTTCGCGCGAAATTTTCCCGAATAATGGCTAAGACAGAGAAAATTGTTCTTGATCGCATCGATCGGGCACTCCTGAAACACTTGCAGGCCGATGCCAGCCTCAGCCTGAATGCGCTCGCCGAGGCGGTGAAACTCTCGCCCACGCCTTGCTGGCGCCGCATCCAGCGCATGGAGGCGGCTGGCGTAATCCGCAAGCGGGTCGCTCTGCTCGACGCTGGCGCGATCAATGTCGGTGTCACCGTGTTTGTGTCGGTCAAGACCAGTCAGCACAACGCCGAATGGCTGGCGCGCTTTGCGAAGGTGGTGGCCGGGATTCCCGAAGTGGTCGAGGTCTATCGCATGAGCGGCGACATCGACTACCTGATGCGGGTGGTGGTGCCGGATATCGCCGGCTACGACGCGGTCTACAAGAAACTGATTCGCGAAATTGAATTGTTCGACGTCAGTTCCAGCTTTGCCATGGAGCAGTTGAAATACACCACCGCATTGCCGCTGGACTACGCGTAGGCGTCGTGCAGCCTCAGCCGTGCGGCATCATGCCGCAGCTGCCAGGCCCCCCTGGGTTGCCGCAGGTCTGGCATGCGGCCGGCAGGTCGGCGCCCGACGAGCTCCCGCCGGTAACGGCGGCAAAAGTAGACAGCTTTTTGTGCAGCGAAGCGCTGGCGCAATGCGGGCAGGTGGGCGCTGCGTCGGAGCTGCGCACCAGCTTTTCAAATTCGTGCTTGCAGTCGAGACATTGATATTCGTAGATCGGCATGGCGTTTATTCCCGGGGGCGCAGCGGAGTGTGCGAATGGCGAAATTATAGGACCACCGGAATTTGCCGTGCCTTGCGCGCCGGCAAACAAGGCCAAAAAAAGCCCGCGATGCGCGGGCTTTTTGCTGGCTGCCGGGTAGGGCTACTTTCCCTGCCAGGGCGACTTGGGTCCGGACTTGGCGAACGGCTTGCCGGAAGAAGGCTTGCCCGATCCGCTCTTGCCGAAACCGCTGTAGCCACCCGGCTTGCCGGAACGCGGCGCATCGTTGCTGCGGCCACCGAACTTGCGGGCGCCGTCACGGCTGGTCGGACGGGCGCCGGCCGGCTTGGTGAACACGCGCTGCTTGGGCTCGAGGCCTGGAATGGTCACCACGGGGATAGCCTGCGAGGTGAAGCGCTCGATCAGCTTGACCTGAAAGTGCTCGCGCACATTGGCCAGGGAAATGGCGATGCCGTTCTTGCCGGCTCGGCCGGTGCGGCCGATGCGGTGCACATAGTCTTCCGCCTGGCGCGGCAGATCGTAGTTGATGACGTGCGAGATGCCCTGCACGTCGATGCCGCGCGCGGCCACGTCGGTGGCAACCAGCACTTTGAGGCCGCCGCGGCGCAGTGCCTGCAGCGTACGTGTGCGGGCGCCCTGCTTCATGTCCCCATGCAGCGCGGCGACCGAGAAGCCGGCTTCGTTGAGGTTGCTGGCGAGGTCGTCGGCAGCGCGCTTGGTGGCGGTGAAGACGATAGCCTGGTTCATTTCCACGTCGCGCAGCAGGTGGTCCAGCAAACGATTCTTGTGGCCCATGTCATCAGCGAAGTGCAGGCGCTGTTCGATGTTTTCGTGCTTGGTCTGCTGGCTGTCGATCTCGATTCGCACCGGGTCTTTCAGCATCGACGCGGCAAGGCGCGCGATGTTGGCTTCCAGCGTGGCCGAGAAGAACAGGGTCTGGC
>CAYSKY010000115.1:0-8599 GCA_964431425.1 uncultured Burkholderiales bacterium | reverse complement strand
GATCCACGTTGATGTACGGGTCCAGTTTCATCATGGAGACTTTGATGCCGCGCGATTCAAGAATGGCGGCCAGAGATGCAGCGGCAATGCCTTTGCCGAGCGAGGAAACCACCCCGCCGGTGACAAAAATATACTTGGTCATGTTGACCCCCAGCCTTTGCGGTTGGAAATTGGTATTTTACACGAGCGCATGGCAAACCCAAAGCCAGCCGCTGCCTTGCTGGTCTTTGAAAATGGGAAATCGCATAAACTGACGGCATGAAAGTCAACGGCAAGCCGTTCCGCAGCATCTGGGCCGATCCTTCAGGCCGGTCGGTCCACATCATTGATCAGACGCGCCTGCCCTTCGCGTTTGAAACATGCACCCTGACAGGCACCGACGAGGTGGCGCATGCCATCCGGGCCATGCTGGTGCGGGGCGCACCCCTGATCGGTGTTACCGCCGCATTCGGGCTGGCGATGGCGATGGCCGCCGACTCTTCGGATCATGAACTTGAGCGCGCGGCGGCACTGCTGCTTGCAACGCGACCCACCGCAGTCAATCTGGCATGGGCTCTGGCGCGCATGAAAACGCATCTGCATGCGCTGCAACACCAGGAGCGTGCCTCAGCGGCATGGGGTTTCGCCCAGCGCCTGGCCGACGAGGACGTCGCCACCAATGCGGCCATCGGCGAGCACGGCCTCGGCCTGATCGGCTCCATCCATGAACGCGTGAAGCGCCCCGTGAACATCCTCACGCATTGCAATGCGGGTTGGATGGCAACGGTGGACTGGGGTACGGCACTCGCATGTATCTACAAGGCCCATGATGCCGGCGTACCCATCCATGTATGGGTGGACGAGACCCGTCCACGCAATCAGGGACTGCTCACGGCCTGGGAATTGCGCGGGCACGGGGTGCCGCACACATACATCGTGGACAATGCCGGGGGCCACCTCATGCAGCACGGCCGTGTCGACATGGTGCTCGTGGGTGCCGACCGTGTTTCGAGCCGCGGTGATGTTGCCAACAAGATCGGCACCTACCTGAAGGCACTGGCGGCTCACGATAACCAGATTCCTTTCTATGACGCGTTGCCGGTGTCCACCATTGACTCGGGCCTCAACGATGCCATGCGGGAAATTGAAATTGAAGAAAGACCGCCCGGGGAAGTGATTCAAATCACCGGTGTTCCGTCTGGCCCGGATTACAACGCGAGTGGCGCTGCGTCGGACGGTGCCGGCAGCACGACGACCATAAAGATTCTTCACGACGAATCGCCCGCCGCAAATCCGGCTTTCGATGTCACGCCCGCACGCCTGGTCACCGGCATCATCACCGAGCGCGGTGTGTTTTCGCCGGACATGCTCGCGGCATCCCTCGAAGGTTCGACATGACATTTCTGCAACTTACACATCTGCCGGACCGGGCGTTGCGTGAGGACGTGGTGCGCACATCACTGAAGATGAACGCCTTGGGCATCAACCAGGGCAAGTCGGGAAACGTCAGCGCCCGAACCGGCACCGGCTTCCTGGTGACGCCGACCGGGGTCGCCTACGAGGACACTGCTCCCGAGGATATCGTGCCCATGCGAATGGATGGAACGTTCGACGGCACCCTTCTACCTTCATCCGAGTGGCGCTTTCACCGCGACATTTATGCGGCGAGGCCGGATATCAGCGCCATTGTCCATACGCACGCCAGCTATGCCACCACTTTGGCCTGCATGGATCGCAGCATCCCGCCGTTCCACTACATGGTGGCCATCGCAGGCGGCGTTGATATTCGGTGTGCGCCTTACGCCACATTTGGCACGCAGGCGCTTTCGGATCACGCACTTGCAGCCCTCGCCGGCCGGACTGCATGTCTGTTGTCGCACCACGGGATGATTGCATGTGGCGCGAGCCTCGACAAAGCGCTGATCGTCGCGGTCGAAGTGGAGGCGCTGTCGCGCATGTATTGGCAGGCGCTGCAGATCGGTGAGCCGGCACTGCTTTCAGCGGCGGAAATGGCTACGGTGCTGGGGAAGTTTTCCACTTATGGCCAACAACCGGACGCGGCCATCGGCTGAGTGCAACCGCAGGTGTCCAGGGGCCTGGGCGCGATTGGCCGTGCCGCTCATCTTTTTTGCGTTGTCGCAAAAGTGTGTTCAATTTTGTGCCGCGAGGCCGCCCGGTGTTTTATAGGCGCATCCACAGTTTTGCGTAAAACTACATGCCGCGGCAACCCATCCTGAGCGCCTGTGACACCACCAGCCCCTGCCGGCACAACCTGTCTCCTGCATTGGCGCACGCCAAGCTTGTAGTAATACTTCAGGCCGGAACCGTTCCCATCGATAGGCAGGTGAGCACTTGTGATGTCGGAAGGCGCTCAATTCACTGTGTCTGGCAAAGGTGCTGTGGGATAATTTCCCTTCCACAAATAAGGAAATGCGGCAGTAAACGCGCATTCCACTCAGCCCGCTCTTTCCTGGAGATTCTGGTATGCATGCGCAAGTCAAACCCGTTCACTTGAATGACCCACCGACCCGGCACACCCGCCTGCTGGCATGGGTTGATGAGGTGGCGGCCATGACTCAACCCGATCGCATCTATTGGTGCGATGGCTCGGACGCAGAATACGACCGCCTCTGTGGCGAATTGGTCGAGGCCGGTACTTTCCGCCGGTTGAACGACAAGCTGCGCCCGAATTCGTACCTGGCGCTCTCGGACCCGAGCGACGTGGCCCGTGTTGAGGACCGCACCTTCATCTGTTCCCTGAAGAAGGAAGACGCGGGGCCGACCAACAATTGGGTGGCACCGGAACAAATGCGCGAGACACTTGGAAATCTCTTCACCGGTTGCATGCGCGGCCGGACCATGTACGTGGTCCCGTTCAGCATGGGTCCGCTGGGCTCGCATATCTCCCACATTGGTGTCGAGTTGTCTGACTCTCCCTATGTGGCGGTCAACATGAAATTGATGACGCGCATGGGTCGGAAGGTGCTTGATGTGCTCGGCGAGGACGGCACATTCGTACCCGCATTGCATTCCGTCGGCGCACCGCTGACCGCAGGACAACTTGATGTCGTCTGGCCGTGCAACAAAGACCAAAAGTACATTGTCCACTTCCCGGAGACGCACGAAATCTGGTCGTTTGGTTCCGGCTACGGCGGTAATGCATTGCTGGGCAAGAAATGTTTTGCATTACGCATTGCCTCCGTGATGGGGAGGCAGCAGGGCTGGCTGGCTGAACACATGCTGATCCTGGGCGTCAAAAGCCCGGCGGGGAAAAAACACTATGTCACGGCCGCTTTCCCCTCTGCCTGCGGCAAGACCAATTTCGCCATGCTCATCCCGCCGGAATCATTCAAGCATGCCGGCTGGGAAGTCACCACGGTCGGCGACGACATTGCCTGGATCAAGACTGGTGACGATGGCCGCATGTATGCGATCAATCCCGAAGCCGGTTTTTTTGGCGTGGCGCCGGGCACCTCGTACGATACCAATCCGAACTGCATGGATTCGATCAAATCCAACACCATTTTCACCAACGTTGCCCTGACGCCGGACGGCGATGTCTGGTGGGAAGGCATGTCGAAGACCCCGCCGGCAAGCCTGACCGACTGGCAGGGCAGGGCGTGGACACCCGACTGCGGAAGGCCCGCCGCCCATCCCAATGCGCGCTTCACCGTAGCGGCCACCCAATGCCCATCGCTGGATCCGGAGTGGGACAATCCGGCCGGTGTTCCCATTTCCGCGATGATATTCGGCGGGCGTCGTTCCTCGACCGTGCCACTGGTCACGGAAGCGGGCAACTGGAACGACGGCGTCTATATGGCGGCAACACTGGGATCTGAAACCACCGCGGCCATCACCGGACAGGTCGGTGTGGTGAGGCGCGACCCGTTTGCCATGCTCGCGTTTTGCGGATACAACATGGCCGACTATTTTGGCCACTGGATCAAGGTCGGCGCTGCGGCGGCCAGTCCGCCGAAATTGTATTGCGTCAATTGGTTCCGCAAGAATGACCAGGGGAAATTTGTCTGGCCCGGGTTCGGTGACAACATGCGGGTGCTGAAGTGGATCATCGGGCGTGTCGACGGCGAGGCGAATGCGCAACAAACCCCGCTGGGATATGTCCCGGGTTACACCGATCTGGACTGGAGCGGATCAGCGTTCCCGGCGGAAACATTTGCCGCGATTACCGCTGTGGACCGTCCACAGTGGCGGCAGGAACTCAAACTGCACGATGAACTGCTCGCCAGACTGGAGCACGGCCTGCCTGCCGCTCTCAGTGAACGCAGGGCCAGACTGGAATCGGCGCTTATCGCCTGACAGACTTCTCGCTTGCACCAGCCAGAACGGGGGCTCGTCGCCCCCGTTTTTTATGTCAGCCTGGGTATGGATGCAAGCTTTGGATTGTTGTGGCAGAATGCGCATCCTCAAGGGGAGTAGTTCGGTGAAGCCCAGCGCTTCACTCTGCGAGTGCCGTCATCACGGGTGTCTACCCCGGTCTCGCAGGCGCGGCTTTTCAGCCACGTGAACAAGACCTTGGCCGTCCGGTCAAGGTTCGTGTTTTCCACAAGCACATTTACCTGGCCCGTACGGGACCAGCTTCTCAATGCTGCCCTTCTGGAGAACAGTTCATGGATATATTCTCGTTGCAGTTCCTGTCCGCGCTGGCCGCCATCGTCGTCATCGACCTGGTGCTGGCTGGTGACAATGCCATCGTCATCGGGTTGGCTGCCCGCCGCCTGCCGCCCGAGTTGCAAAAGAAGGCGGTTTTCTGGGGCGCCATTGGCGCCGTGGTGATACGTGCGATCCTCACGCTCGCCGTGGTCTGGCTGCTGAAGATCCCCGGCTTCCTGCTGTGCGGAGGGCTCGCGCTGCTCTGGATCGCGTACGGACTGATGGATGAAGCAGCAGACAGTGCTCATGACAACCTCACGCCGGCAGCGAATTTCCGCCAGGCCATCCAGACTATTGTCATCGCGGATGCGGTAATGGGCGTGGACAACGTACTCGCTGTCGCCGGTGCCGCCCACGGCAGCTTTCTTCTGGTCGTGCTTGGCCTTTTGATCAGTATTCCCATCGTGATGCTGGGCAGCACCATGATCCTGAAATGGATCGAACGCTATCCGTTCATCGTCGTCATTGGGTCGGCCGTACTGGGCTGGACAGCGGCGAAAATGATCACTTCTGAAGCTTCACTCGCGGGCTTCTTCGCAGAACATCATGGCTGGAAACTCGCGCTTTACGCCTTCTGTGTCGGCATCATTTGCGCCGTGCCGGCATTGCGCCGAGCTCGCGGCAACCTCACGGCCATGCCCGTCTGCCTGGGCTTTTTGATGGTGTGGCTCGCGGTGTTCGACCACATCGAGGAATACACCATGCAACACTACTTTCCGGAAGGCGGCGCGCCAATCTCCATGGAATTGATCGACCTGGTCATGTGGGTCGGCTGGATCCCCTTTGTCATCATGCTGGCACGGGAGTTGTCGACAACACGAAAACCTGCCGCCGCGCCCAAAGCCTGATTATTCGGGGCCTGCGCCGCCCTTATCCGGGCGGTGCGGGTGGCGCCGGTTGTGGCGGGCTGGCGATGGCGGAGTTACAGGCTCCCGCAACCGGGCGGACATTGCGCAGGATCGACACCGCCCACTCCTGTGGAAGATTGGCCACGATCTGACTGCTGAAACTGCCATCCGTTTCACGACGGGTCGCCGCCTCGGCGCTGGCGCCGTTGTTGCACACGAACTTCAACTGCTGCCGGTTGCCGTCGGCGCGTTTTTCGCCCAAGTGGCAACGCCGCACCATCTCGGGAGGTAGCTCGGTCATCAATTCGGCAGACAGGTCCAGTGAACCGGGCTTCAGACAAACCGTCCGCGTTTCACGATTGGTGCGGGAAGGGGTACGGTCCTTCGGCCCGTAGTATTCGACCAGTGTCGTGACTTCCCATTGTTCGCCGCCCGCCGCTGCCGGCCGCGCGGCGTCCGGGGGCTGTGCACCTGCCGTGAGTGTCAGCAAACTGAATGCACCGGCGACCAAAAAGTAGGCTAGGTCTCTCAATTGCAACATGGCACTCTCCAGCACCGGATTCAACCGGCAAGGCCGCACATGGGATGGAAATGCAGCTTGGGACATCCGATCATACCCGCGTCAGGAATCTCGATCGGTGACACGGGCCTTGAAGCCCGCATCACCGAGGCGCCGCACGATCTCGTGCGCGTGATCGGTGTTCCGGGTCTTCAACACGAACTCCACTTCAGCCGTCTGCACCGGGAGGTTGGTGAAGGCACGCTGGTGGTGCACTTCTTCAATATTGGCATGCGACTCCGCGATGACGCCGGTGATACGGGCCAGCGCGCCGGGCAGGTCGCGCAATTCGACTTTCAATCGCGACAGGCGGCCCGACCGCACCATGCCCCGCTGGATGATTTCGGCAAGCATCAGCGGATCGATATTGCCGCCGCACAGCACCAGGCCGACATGGCGCCCGGCAAACTTCGCTGGATATCGCATCAATGCAGCAAGCGCGGCGGCACCGGCGCCCTCCACCACCGTCTTTTCGATCTCGAGCAGCATCACGATGGCTTCCTCGATATCCCCTTCATCCACCAGCAGGATGTCGGAAACCAGCCGTTCGACGATGGACTTTGTGATTGCCCCTGGCTCCCTGACAGCAATGCCTTCAGCGATCGTCGATGACCCAAAGGCGGGCGTGTCACCTTTCACAGCGGCATGCATGGACGGGAAGCGCATTGTTTGAACACCAACCACTTCCAGGCCCGGTTGGAGCGCACGGGCGGCCGTGGCAATGCCGCTGATCAGACCACCACCGCCGATCGCAATGCAAAGCAGGTCAATCTGTGGATGCGCCTCCAGCATCTCGCGGCCAATGGTCCCCTGGCCAGCGATCACCTGTGGGTCATCGTAAGGGTGTAAAAATGTCAGCTGCCGCGCGTCCGCAAGCGCCAGCGCATGGGCTTTCGCCTCGTCAAAATTCTCCCCGTGCAGAATCACCGACGCACCATGACGTTCGGTCATTTCCACCTTGACGTTGGGTGTATGGCGCGGCATGACGATCACGCTGGGAATGCCAAGGCGGGTGGCGTGATGAGACACGCCCTGCGCGTGATTTCCCGCCGACGCCGCTATCACGCCGCGCCGGCGCTGCTCTTCATCCAGTGACGCGAGCTTATTGAGGGCACCCCGCTCCTTGAAGCTGGCCGTGAACTGATGATTCTCGAATTTGAGGTAGACATTCGCCCCGGTGATCTCCGACAGGGTCCGCGAGTGCAGGCAGGGGGTGTTGGCGATATTGCCGGCCAGTGTCTGGCGGGCTGCCTCGATATCTTCAAACGTCACGGCGTCCAATGTTTTCACCGACCGACAAGAAACTGGTAATCCACCCCCGGCTGCCGTCCGGACACTAGATCGGCGAGGGCGCGTCCGGACCCGCAACCTTCCGTCCAACCGAGCGTGCCATGGCCGGTATTTAGGTACAGGTTGGGATAGCGGGTGCACCCGATCAGCGGGCAGTTGGAAGGCGTGGCAGGGCGCAGTCCGGTCCAGTAAACCGGATTGTCGTAATCCGCTGCGCCGGGAAACAATTCGCGTGCCCGCTTTACCAGCGCCTCGGTGCGAATCATCGACAGATTTGTGCTGTAGCCATCCAGTTCCGCAGTGCCGGCGATGCGCATGCGGTTTCCGACGCGAGAGAACACAATCTTCATCGCTTCGTCTGTCAGGCTGACGGTAGGGGCCCCGCTGAACCCTTCAGTGGAAATGGTTGCCGAGTAACCCTTGGCCGGATACACCGGTATGGTGATGCCGATCGGCTTCAACATGAGGTAGCTGTAACTGCCCATGGCGCAGACGTAGCGGTCCGCCGTGACCGTCTCGGTATGCCCGTTCGAGTGTCGCAGTCGCAGGCCGCTGACGCTACCGGCATCGGTCTCGATGGCTTCGATCATTGCGCCGTACTTGAACTGCACACCTCGTGCCGCGCAAAGGGCGGCCAGGTTCTGCGAAAACTTGAACGCATCGCCCGACTCATCCGTGGGCGCATAGGTCGCACCGGCCAGCCGGTCGCGAATATGGTGCAGGGCCGGTTCGATGGCGATCGCCTCTTCGGCTGTCTTGACGTCGCGCTCGATGCCATAGCGCTTCAGCAGTTTTGACGCCTGCTGCGCGGCCTGGAAGTCGTCGTTGCTGGTGTAGAACTGCAGGATGCCGCGGGTGAGCTGGTCGTACTCGATACCGGTTTCCGCGCGCAACTCCTGCAGCGATTGCCGGCTGTACAGCCCGAGATTGACCATCTCACGGATATTGTGCCGGAACCGCCATGGCAGGCATTCCACCAGAAAGCGCATACCCCAGGAAAGCTGATGCCACTCCAGTTTCGGGCGGAACAGAAGCGGGGCGTCGTCCCGCAATATCCACTTCATGACCTTGAACGGCGCCCCGGGCGCCGCCCAGGGCTCAGACTGCGACACGGAGATCTGCGCGCCGTTGGCAAAGCTGGTCTCCAGGCCGGCGCCGGGCTGGCGGTCGATCACGGTGACCTCATGTCCCAGCTTCGCGAGATACCACGCGCTCGACGTGCCGATGATGCCGGCACCCATGACGATGACCT
>CAYSKY010000114.1:3515-8673 GCA_964431425.1 uncultured Burkholderiales bacterium | reverse complement strand
GCCAACTTCATTTGTCACTTGCCTGACCCGCTTGCGCACTGGCAAGACGCCAAACATCACCGACAGGGTCGGCACGAGGCGAATATGCTTCCTTCAACCAATCATTTTTCTGGAAAGTCTTTACAGATTTATCGGGCAGCGGCATGTTGCAATGGGTTGCAGAAACCGGCAATGTAGCTAGAAATTCCGCCACCGCAGGCTTGCCACCAATTGCGATGTACAAACACTTCAGCGACTGCGCGGCGTCCGAATTGCGTGACGTTTCCGGCGTGTTTGCGATCCAGGTCTTAGCGATGATAAAGGTGTAACTCGCGGAGAATTCACATAGAAACATACCGGACTTTGTAGGCAGAACAATTTGCTGCAGATTTAACCTGTTACAAACCGAAAGTGCCGGAACACTCATACACATCGCCTCGTGTAGCTCATCCTCAACGGCATCTGAAGAAACAACATTCATGCGCTGAAAAAGTCTTTCAATTGCATGCTCACTTATTGCGAGATGCAGTTGGAGTCCAGGGCCAACGTCGGCGAATCTACCTACGTGGATACTTATCCTTAAGAGCGAGAAACTCAGAATTCGGTGGTGTACGCCCAGTGATGGAAGCGTCATAACGGTCGGAACGAATGCCGAAATAACTGCCCACCGCCACCTAGGGTGAGATGCAAAGATTTGCGTGAAGAAACATTCTTCGCCAACGTCTATCAGTGCGTTCGTTATGCGCCTGACATCTGCCCTCTTTGCTAACCGCTGAATAAGAAGCGATTCACGACGACGCAAATGCTTGTTTTCTCGCTCGTGAATTTCGGCAAGAAATTTATCTGCCAACCCGCGTGATAGTGAGCGGTCAACGACTGTCATCTAAAGGCATTCCATGCGCTTCATGCTCATGACTTATTCGGCGTCGCAGTAATTTGAGTGCGTCAGCGTTCGGACCAGCTGCCGCATCAGCTATCTATTTGCTCGTGACCACTCCCTTTAGTCTGTTCATGCAACGCGTCCTGGTATCGCAAATTCCAAGTCACGATGGAAAGCGACTGTCCAGATAGCCGATGAGCGCAATCTCGTTCGCAGATGTGCGGAATGTAAACCAAGTGAGGGCGACATAGTCATTTCGACAACCAGTCATTCGCGCAGCCACGCAGAAGAAATTAGAGCCAACTGACGGCATTAGCGCAGGTACCTAGTTTCAGGGTCAGGATCAATGTCTTCAATAGTTGCGCGAGCTGCGCCAGCAGACAACAATTGGTCAATAACACTATTCCCGTCATCGCACCAAAGTCGCTTTATTGTAAGCCAAGCCCCCTTATTTCCGGCCAAAGCAGATTCGACAATCATCCTTATTCCCTTGTCTTCCTCACCCGCATGCCCGAACTCCCATAGCAACAGCCCTAGACGAAGCTTTATTGACGAATCATTTTGCAGTCGACACATTAGCTGATAGGTAAGTCCTAACGAATCGGCGTGGAATCCTAAGTCCGCCCGTACGGTCGGTGCCGCATAGGTTGCCCAACTTTCATACCCTCGGTCCACTAACTGCCGTATCGCATTCTCGTTACCCTGCGCTGCCAGCGCGGCCGTTTCTCTTAGCGCGGTTGCGTCGGCATTGCCCGTATCGGCGGCGATATTGAGTAACCAAATCGCGGCATCTTCGGTTATTCCTCCACACAAATTACAGAGCAAACAATCGAAGGCTCTAATGAGATATTGGCCAAAGTCCTCGACATCTTCGAACGGATCGTAATCCAGCTCAATCTGATTGCCTAGTGCGGCTTCCCGGTCGTCTTTGTCGCGTGCCTTTCGGCAAAGAGAAGATATGGATCTTGCAAGTATCAGTGCAACAGTACCAGATGCCACTTCTGCAGAAAAACCAAACGTGCCAAGCACTTTGGCCTGTTTATTGAGGAACAGGTCAGTTATCGGATCCGATCCTTTGACCGCACTCTCGATGTCAGAAAGAACGCCGGCTCGATTGGCGGCTTCTACAGGGAAAAATGCCGCGTTCGCCGACGAAATTTTCTTAGCTATTCCAACGTCGAAGTGTTCTGCTCGACCTGCGGGAGAGCAAAGCAAATCGATCAACTCAGACGAAAACGTAAATGTCATTTTTCATGTGCCTGCATATAGGCTGTTCAGTCTGGCTTTCAATTTCACTATCTTCACGACATTTCCCTCACAGCTGCTCGTCAGCCCTTAGCTGTTTCGCGTGGTGCACAATCTAGGACATGAAATTTTCACCAGCCACCTGCTATTGATGGAGACTAAACACTGACCATACTCCCATCTTAACTTGTCCCTTTAGTCTGTTCATGCGACGCGTCCTTGTAGCGCAAATTCCAAGTCACGACGGAAAGCGACCGTCCAGATAGCCGACGAGCGCATTCTCGGTAAGCCGTCGGGGGTTTCCACCAACGTCAAACCACGTTTCCGATGCCGCCACGACGCGCGACTCGGGCAAATGTCGCTCCGCGGCATAGCGTATGGCCAGGATCAAAGCCAATTCACGTGACAAAGGGGAAAGGGAACGCATTCAGGTTGTAGGTTTGCAAGATGCGGACGAGCATGCAATCTTAAACTGGAAGCTAAATTAGCAGGATAAGTATCTCTTTTCGGGCCATCAACGCCCCATCCGAGCACCTGGTCCGCCGGTAATCCGCCGCGGGAATGCGTTTCGGTTCCTTTCTCCATTTTATTCCGCTGCCGAGGATGGCATCTTGGGCGATGCTTCAGGCTCGTGTCCCGCCGGCTTTTCACGAACGAGCCTAGCGGCGCCAGCGCTCGCTCCATTCCATTCGTGTCACCAGGTGGCCAGCGGCACGCGCCGCGCGTCACTAATCATCATTGTAAATCCCCCATCAGGGCTGCCCACAAGCGTGTGCAACGCAACGGCCGGCTACGCAACCTCCGAGCGGAACGGGTTTGTGATGCGGCGGGCAGATGCACACTTTAGTGGCGCCACTAAAGATGTGTTGAAGACACCGCTAGACAGTGGTTCTATTGACGCCGGTCATTGCCAAAATAAAAACGGCTTTAGCGCAGTGCGAATGAATGCAATACCACACTCACTCGTGCCGCTCTAGGCGACTTGCCAAGATCCTGGGTCGATGTCGACACTTGTTCTTCCGCATTAGTCGCCGAGCATTGAATCAAAGGGCAGCAGCGTGTTGAAACACAGAACCGTCGACGTACAAAACCAGGCGCGCGGTAATGCGGGCGTCGTCGCTATCGACAATGGTGATGAAACCACCAACTTGTTCGCGCCGGCATTCGAGTACGGCGCTGCGCGACGCTTTGCTTGCTGCGCGCCTTAACTCCATTGCCGCCGATCCAACCGGCGTTGCCGGAGCGTGTTGGTCTTCGACGACGCCGCTACGCGGCCACGATCTCATCCAATTTCTGGTTTACGCGATGCGAGCGCGGCCACGCCCACGCTGCTGCGGGATCGCTGCGCTCCTTCCCTACGCCGCCAGGGCTTCCGGCCGCGACTTCATCGTTGCGCTTTGCGCATTGTCGAGCCGTGCGGGTTCCCCGCATCCGACGCGGCGCATGCTGCGCGCCACGGCCAGCGCCGCGCCACGGTAACGCTGTGGCACGTCCCCGTCTTACGTCGCAACGCTCCTTACGTGGCACACCGCATGCAAATTGCCGTCACTACTTCGGCAGGCGCGCGCATCCGCGCGCCCGAGATCCGCTGCACGCCTGCCAGCCCGTTTCTGATCCCCCCACAACCCCGCCAGCCGTAGTTGAGCGGGGACTTGTGGGGGGATACCAAATCGAAACGGGCCGAAAGGCTTGTTTCGTTCTGCGTCTTAAAACCCCACCCACCCCCGCCGCCCGTGAGGGCGGGGCGAGCAGAGTCCAAGCGAAAGGATCAATTTTGAACAGCAAATAGGCGAGGACTTCATGCGAGATACGAAAAGCGGCCGGTTTCCTTTGGGGCGAATTGTTGCAACACCTGCAGCGTTGGCGGCACTCGCTGGCGCGGGAAGAGACGCCCAGAGCTTCCTGGAACGCCATGTAAGGGGCGATTGGGACGAGATGAGTGCGGAGGATCAAGCGTCGAACCTGTGGGCCATAGAGGCTGGCGGACGCGTGTTTAGCAGCTACCTGCTAACCCGCTCCACAAAGCTGTGGGTCATAACCGCGGCCGACCGCAGCAGCACATGCGTTTTATTGCCTACCGACTATTAGAAAAGGCCGGGCATGGATTGACCGCGAAATAGGGTATCGCGCAGCACATTTTTAACTTGGGAGAGGTTCGCATCATGGACATTCAGCAAACAATCACTAAACAGATTGTGGCGGCAATGGAAGCAGGCAAGACCAACGGCGCAGCCTTGTGGTCGGGCGCCGGGCGTTTGGGCATGCCTTACAACTTCAAGACCAAACAGCAATATTCCGGCGTCAACGTCTTGCTGTTATGGATAGCGGCGCGACAGGCGGGCTATAGCACCGCCGCGTATCTGACCTACAAGCAGGCGCAAGAGTTGGGCGGACAAGTGAAGAAAAACGCATGCGGCACGATGGGCGTTTTTTATTCCAAGGTCGCCAGAGAGACGATCAATGAGGCGACCGGCGAAACGAAGCAAACCAGCGCGTCATTGATGAAGCTGTTTTGGCTGTTCAACCTCGACCAGATCGAGGGCATTGAGAGGACGGCCACCTATGTTCCGACGCCGTTCGAGGCAATAGAGCAGGCCGAGCGCGTTCTGCAGGGCAGCGGGGCGGTCATTCACATCGGAGGCGCGCGCGCTTTTTACCACCGCCAAGACGATGCCATCACGTTGCCCGACCGCGAGCGCTTCGCCAAGCCGGAAAACTTTTACGCAGTTGGTCTCCACGAGCTAACCCACTGGACGGGAGCCGGGAGCCGCCTCGCCCGCGTCAAGGGCAAGCGTTTTGGTGACCAGGCTTACGCCTTCGAAGAATTGGTGGCCGAGCTGGGGAGCGCGTTTCTCATGGCGGACTTGGGGCTGCATGAGGCCACGCTTGAATTTCACGCCAATTATGTCGAGAGCTGGATTAGCGCGCTAAACGACGACAAGCGCTGCATCTTTTCAGCGGCAAAGCAGGCAGGCCTGGCTTACCAGTACATCAAGGGTTTGCAGGCATTCGTCGAATGCGAACAAGCGGCGTAGGGGGAACGATGAAAAAGAA
>CAYSKY010000114.1:0-3505 GCA_964431425.1 uncultured Burkholderiales bacterium | reverse complement strand
GCGCGGTGCCGCCCGCGATCGGCGTGATCGACAAGCGCCGCGAGGCGCTTGTCCAGGAAATCGCCCGCCTCAAAAAAGCCGGGATGGTGAACGCGACGCTGTTTTGGCAACAAGGGCGCTTTCTCTATCTCAATCACCGCAGCGCCGGAACCAAACGCGTGCGGGCATACGTGGGCAACGATCCGCAACGGGTAGCGGAGGCTTACGCCCTGGTCAATCGCCATCAAACCTGCTTGATGCTGGAACAGGTGGTGAAGGAACTGGATAACGAGTTACAGCAAGTTGAACAAACGATTGAGGCGGTGATGGGCGACTTGCGCCGATTGACGCTGTGCCCGGAAAAGAAAATCGACCGGGCGCGACTCCGACCGCCGGCGCCCGCGCCCGCGCAGACAAATGTAAACAGCAGGACCGAAGCCGGGGAACGGGCTATCAAGAAAGGAAGGGAATGACCATGTCTTACAGCATAACGATTTTGCAGGGCAACCTTGGACGCGATCCTGAGGTGCGCCATCTGCCCGACGGCACTGCGGTTGCAACCATGAGTGTGGCCACGTCGCGCTTTTGGAAAGACAAAGCCGGCGAGCGCCAGGAAGCGACCGAATGGCATCGCGTGGTGGCGTTCGGCAAGACTGCGGAGAATTGCGCCGAATACCTCAAGAAGGGCAGCGGGGCACTGGTGGAAGGCGAGAACCGCACCCGCGAATGGGAAGACAAAAAGCTCGGTGGGCTGAAGCGCTACACCACCGAGATTGTCGCCAACAAGGTCCAGTTCCTGGGCACCAATGGCAAGGTCGCGGAGCCGCCTGCCGGCGACCACCCGGACGATAGCCCACCACCGCTGTAATGGAGCGGTGCCGGTCGTGACGCGGTGGGCGGCCCGGCCCGCTCACCGCGTCACCGGCACGCACGAAAGGAGCTTGACCATGAAAATCCATTCAATGCCAAATCGGAAGGGCGGCGTAAGGGCTGAGACAGCGGACGAGTTACTCGCCGAGCTGAAGGCCGACGTGGCGATGTCCGGGGATCACGAGACGTGGACTGTCGTGACCGATGCGTGCAAAAGCGCCGCGCTCGCGCTTCACCAACGCGGGCTGGTGGAGCTAGAGCAAAACCCGTTGGGTGGGCTCGGCGTGAGGCTGGCCACGCCGCGCCAGATCAGTTGACGACGAACCCACAAGGCTTTGCTCATGACCCTGCTCACCATTGAAGACCTTGAAGTCGCCCTTTGCTTTCACATGCGCCACCACAAACGCGGCGATCCGCTGCCGGCGAACGCCAGCACGCTTGCCGAGGTGTACGGCTCGATGATCTTTTTTCGGCAGCGTGCAGTTGCGTGGCGACGCTTAAGCGATGAACAGGGGGACTTGGTACGTGTTGCGCTTGAGAGACATCAGCAAGCCCCACTTTTTGATCAACCGTCTCCGTGACAAAGCCTGACCGCGCTATTCGGGCCATGTTACTCACTACATTTGAAGCGTCAAGATGACCACGACCCACGCCATTCAAGCGATTCCCCATACGATGGATCCTGCGCCGGCGCCGAAATTTTCGGCCGGCAAAAAACGGCTTAGAGCTGTTCTCGCGCCAGACCGTTATTCACAAGCCGATTTCTTTATGGCCGATATCACCGATGTCGCCAGCAAGGATGATCGCCACTCGATGGAACATCCGCTTTTCAGCATCTCGAAAAAGCCCGACTTCGTTGAACGCAGTTATGAGCATGGCGCGCACTTTATCAAGATCAAACCCAGCGGCAAGGGACTGGCGACGATATGGGACAAGGACATTTTGATCTTCGCGATCAGTCAGCTCGTCGAGGGCCTGAACCGGGAACGCGCCGACACCGAAAATCGCACGATCCGTTTTTCCGCCTACTCCTATATGGTGGCGACCAATCGCGCCACTGACGGCCGCGAGTACGAGCGGCTACAGGAAGCGCTTGAGCGTCTACGCGGCACGACTATCGTGACCAATATCGAAACCGGCGGCAAACGCATTCGCCGCGGATTCGGTTTCATCGATGAATGGGAAGTGGTCCAGCGTGCGCGCGATGGCCGAATGGAGGCCATTGAGATCACTCTGTCCAAATGGCTTTACAACGCCGTGCAGGCCCTTGAAGTACTGACCATGAACCGCGCCTATTTCCGGCTCACCGGGGGACTTGAGCGCCGGTTGTACGAGCTTGCCCGCAAGCATTGCGGCAATCAGGCGCGGTGGCCGGTGAGCCTGGCCGTCCTGCACAAAAAGAGCGGCTCGACCGGCACGTTGCGCGAATTCCGCCGTATGACGAAGGAGATTATCGCGGACGATGCGCTACCCGATTACCGCATGGTCTATCAACGAGACGCCGACAAGATTTTGTTCTACTCCAAGGACGCCAAAGCGCTTGCCCACGCGAGTACTGCTCAGTTGGTACTGATCATGGAGGATGGCCCCGACTATTCGTGACAAAGCTCGCCGCGCTAGTAGGTATTCAAATTGCCCGTCACCGGACACTCTTATAAATCAAATAGTCGCACGATAATTATGGTGCTCACCAAAAACAGAATAATCACAATTAGTGGCCACCATTTTGGAGCTGATTGTCGCGTCGCTTAGAGAATTGACCCAGTCTCCACCCTCATATCGCGCCCTTTTTTGACCTATTGAGGGGGAAATAACCGTGTTGGCCCGGAATCTAGACCTGTCGGCCTGCAGCTAAGCATTTCCTACCTGCACAGGTAGTGTACAAGCGCCTTCTCTTCGCGTATGAATGTAGGGAAATAGCCTAGGGAGGCAAGGGGAGGGTTTATGCTGCCATTAAAAGAGGCGCGAGAGGAGTTTCTCAACAGATTTCCAGCGCAATACAGAGATCACGTCATCGCTTTTGCAAAGACTATTTCGTCAATCCAAGTCGATGTAATTTTACTGACGGCGAGAAAGTCGGTTTGCCTATTACATTGCTTTGAATACTTGCACCTCTTTGATCCAGGCCGCCGGCTCGTCATTTCTGAGCGATGGATGGATCATGATCTTAGCTGGGCGCGCGGCAAATCAATCGCAATCGTTGATGAGGTTGTTGTCACCGGCACATCAATTTATAAATTGCACGAACGGCTGATAGCCGCAAAAGCCAAAGACGTTGGTGTGTACTGCCTCTTCATTAATGGCAGGTATTTTGTTGAAGACTTTTTTGCAGAAATACCGCTGAATCGCACGTTTATTAAGCTTAAGGGCGAGGAGGCGCAAGCGCTCAGTACGGCGATTGTGCAGGCAATGCACACAATCCCGCGCCCATACTCGGTCGACTATCCAATCTCGACATGGCTTCACTTGTCCGCCGACGAATTTGAGCAACTTGTCTCCTTGCCCGCTTGGGAAACAATCGAGTTGCCTGCAAGCCAATCGATTCGCCCCCACATAAAGAACCGAAAGATCTTCTTTCTTCGCGCAACGCCTTCACTGGGTGTCTCGAACGAACTGGATAGGGCGATGGGTGCAAATATTGCCGGAAACGCCTTGG